>NZ_JBSVWB010000064.1:0-29345 GCF_054071795.1 Pseudomonas sp. SDO5271_S396 | reverse complement strand
CGGTCTAATGTGGGAGCGGGCTTGCCCGCGATAGCGTCAGAACATTCAACACCGAACTAACCTTGATCGAGAACCCCATGCCCCAACCGCGTCCCTACAAAGTTGCACTCAACGGCTACGGCCGGATTGGTCGTTGCGTCTTGCGTGCTCTGTTCGAGCGAGGGGCGGCGGCCGGGTTTGAAATTGTCGCGATCAACGACCTGGCCGACATGGCCAGCATCGAATACCTGACACGCTTTGACTCCACCCACGGCCGTTTCCCTGGCGAAGTTCGAGTTGAAGACGACTGTCTGCATATCAATGGCAACTGCGTGAAGGTGTTGCGCAGTGCCCCCCCCGAAGGCATCGACTGGCAAGCATTGGGCGTGGACCTGGTGCTGGAGTGTTCCGGTGTCTATCACACCCGGGCCGATGGTCAGCGTTTTCTCGACGCCGGTGCACCGCGCGTGCTGTTTTCCCAGCCGATGGCCAGCGAGGCGGACGTGGACGCCACCATCGTCTACGGTATCAACCAGGATTGCCTGACCGGCGAAGAGCTGCTGGTATCCAACGCCTCCTGCACCACCAACTGCAGCGTGCCGTTGCTGCGCCTGCTGGATCAGGCGATCGGCCTGGATTATGTGTCGATCACCACGATCCACTCGGCGATGAACGATCAGCCGGTCATCGATGCGTATCACCACGAAGACCTGCGTCGCACGCGTTCGGCGTTTCAGTCCGTGATTCCGGTGTCCACCGGCCTGGCGCGGGGTATCGAGCGCTTGTTGCCGGAACTTGCCGGGCGAATCCAGGCCAAAGCCGTACGGGTGCCGACGGTGAACGTGTCCTGCCTGGATATCACCATGCAGACCGTCAGCGACACCGATGCGACGGAGGTCAACCGAATCCTGCGCGACGCCGCTACCAGTGGCCCGCTCAAAGGGCTGTTGGCCTACACCGAACTGCCCCACGCCAGTTGTGATTTCAATCATGACCCGCATTCGGCGATCGTCGATGCCAGCCAGACCCGCGTTTCCGGCCCGAGGCTGGTGAACATCCTGGCCTGGTTCGACAACGAATGGGGTTTTGCCAACCGCATGCTCGACGTGGCAGAACACTATCTGCACATCGCCTCCCAACAACCTCAACAGTAATTCAGGAACTGCGACCCATGACCGTGTTGAAGATGACCGACCTCGATCTGCAAGGTAAGCGCGTACTGATTCGCGAAGACCTCAACGTCCCCGTCAAGGACGGTGTTGTCACCAGCGATGCGCGAATCCTGGCCTCGCTGCCGACCATCAAGCTGGCCCTGGAAAAAGGCGCGGCCGTAATGGTTTGCTCCCACCTGGGTCGTCCGACCGAAGGTGAGTTCTCCGCTGAAAACAGCCTCAAGCCTGTCGCCGACTACCTCAGCAAGGCCCTGGGCCGTGATGTGCCGCTGGTGGCTGACTACCTGGGCGGCGTCGACGTGAAAGCCGGCGACATCGTGCTGTTCGAGAACGTGCGCTTCAACAAAGGCGAGAAAAAGAACAGCGACGAACTGGCTCAGCAGTACGCTGCGCTGTGCGACGTGTTCGTGATGGATGCGTTCGGTACCGCACACCGCGCCGAAGGCTCGACCCACGGCGTGGCCAAGTTCGCCAAGGTCGCGGCGGCGGGCCCGTTGCTGGCTGCCGAGCTCGATGCACTGGGCAAGGCCCTGGGCGCACCGGCTCAACCGATGACGGCCATCGTGGCCGGTTCCAAAGTGTCGACCAAACTGGACGTGCTGAACAGCCTGAGCCAGATCTGCGACCAACTGATCGTGGGTGGCGGCATTGCCAATACCTTCCTGGCCGCAGCTGGCCACCCGGTGGGCAAATCCCTGTACGAGCCTGATTTGCTCGACACCGCCCGTGCCATCGCCGCCAAGGTCAGCGTGCCGCTGCCGGTGGATGTGGTGGTCGCCAAGGAGTTCGCCGAAAGCGCCGAAGCCACCGTCAAGCTGATCGCCGATGTGGCCGCCGACGACATGATCCTGGACATTGGCCCGCAAACTGCAGCCAACTTCGCTGAATTGCTGAAAGCTTCCCGCACCATCCTGTGGAACGGCCCGGTCGGCGTATTCGAGTTCGACCAGTTCGGCAACGGCACCCAAGTGCTGGCCAAGGCCATCGCGCAAAGCTCGGCATTCTCCATCGCCGGCGGCGGCGACACCCTGGCGGCCATCGATAAATATGGCGTTAGCGATCAGATCTCCTACATTTCTACCGGTGGCGGCGCGTTCCTCGAGTTCGTCGAGGGCAAGGTCCTGCCAGCCGTTGAAGTGCTGGAAGCCCGGGCCAAGGGCTGAGGCTTGCGATCAGGAAAAGGAGCATTCCCATGATCAAGTGGTTGGCACTGGTGATCGCAACGGGCCTGGTGGCCGGTTGCGGCAGCACGCCCAACGCGACGCCGGAGGCGGCAACGCCTGCGCCCGCGCAGAAAAAGAGCTGCTACCAGGCTGACTGGCAAGCCGAAACCATGCCGGTGATCAACAAGCGCATCGGCCCCGAACGGCTGGAGAAATATGACTCCGCGCCCAACGGTCAGGAACAGGGCTGCCCTTGACGGGTCTGATCAACTAACCGACAGCAGCGGCGGCCCTGGGGCGCCGCGCGAGGATTGGCAATGAAAGGCGTTTTCGCCCTGGCAGCCCTGGCCTTGTTGGCCGGTTGCAGCACGTTGGACATGTTCAACAAGGCAGAGCCGCAAGACAAATGGACCACCTGGACCTGCGACAGCAAGGCCGAGGTCAACTGGCGCTTTGCCAACCAGGCTAAATCCGAGGTGGATGTACGCCTCGGCGGTTCCGATCAGGTTTACCGGCTTAAACAAGACGTGGCCGCCTCGGGTGTGCTGTACGCCAACGACCAATTGGCGTTTCACACAAAAGGCGAGGAAGGCCTGGTTTACTGGGTCGCCACGGATGATTTGATCGGCCGTGGCTGCAAAGCCCAGTAGGGGATCAATGAAGATCAAATGTGGGAGCTGGCTAGCCAGCTCCCACATGATTCGGTTCCAGATTGGAATTTGGGTCAACCCATTAGCAATAACGATTCAGCAGGCCAAGGCCCAACCCCTTGATCTGCAATAACTTGAATAGCAGCCACCGCTACGGCAGGCTTGCACGATTAACGACCCTCGACCGGGAGAGACAACACAATGGCACTTATCAGCATGCGTCAAATGCTGGACCACGCAGCCGAGTTCGGCTACGGCGTCCCAGCCTTTAACGTCAACAACCTTGAGCAGATGCGCGCCATCATGGAAGCCGCTGACAAGACCGACTCCCCCGTGATCGTCCAGGCTTCGGCCGGTGCCCGCAAATACGCCGGTGCGCCATTCCTGCGTCACCTGATCCTCGCCGCCATCGAAGAATTCCCGCATATCCCGGTGTGCATGCACCAGGACCACGGCACCAGCCCTGACGTGTGCCAGCGCTCCATCCAGCTGGGCTTCAGCTCGGTGATGATGGACGGCTCCCTCGGCGAAGACGGCAAGACCCCGACCGACTACGAGTACAACGTACGCGTCACCCAACAAACCGTAGCCATGGCCCACGCCTGCGGCGTGTCGGTTGAAGGCGAGCTGGGCTGCCTGGGTTCCCTGGAAACCGGCATGGCCGGTGAAGAAGACGGCATCGGCGCCGAAGGCGTGCTGGATCACAGCCAGATGCTGACCGACCCGGAAGAAGCCGCCGACTTCGTGAAAAAGACCCAGGTTGATGCCCTGGCCATCGCCATCGGCACCAGCCACGGCGCCTACAAGTTCACCAAGCCACCGACCGGCGACGTGCTGGCTATCGACCGTATCAAGGAAATCCACAAACGCATCCCGAACACCCACCTGGTGATGCACGGTTCTTCCTCGGTGCCGCAAGAGTGGCTGGCGATCATCAACCAGTACGGCGGCGACATCAAAGAAACCTACGGCGTACCGGTTGAAGAAATCGTCGAAGGCATCAAGTACGGCGTGCGCAAGGTCAACATCGACACCGACCTGCGCCTGGCATCCACCGGCGCCATGCGTCGCCTGATGGCCACCAACCCAAGCGAATTCGACCCACGTAAATTCTTCGGCGCCACCGTGACGGCGATGCGTGATGTGTGTATTGCACGTTACGAAGCGTTTGGTACTGCCGGTAATGCTTCGAAGATCAAGCCGATCTCGTTGGAAGCAATGTATCAGCGGTATTTGAAAGGTGAGTTGAACGCTAAGGTGAACTAAGCCTGAGACGTTCAAAAAGGAGCCCGCAGTGATGCGGGCTTTTTTGTGCCTGCCTTTGTAGCAGCCGGCTCCTAGAGGTTGTGAGGCGGCGTCTAGTCGTGATCAATATCCAACTTGGCAAACGTCACTCGCGCCCCCTCCTTGCTGTTCCCGCTGTTGTCCTGCACATACGCCCCCGCCTTGAAATACAACGGCTTCGCCCCCCACGCTGCGCCAATGCGCTCATTCCACTCGCCATCGGCGGCATACACGCTGAGCAGCCCGGCCTTGTTCAGGTTGATCACGTAGGTAAAGCGCTTTTCCAGCGGCACATTGGAGGCGACGATGATTACCCGGCCTTCGCCTTCGTCCGGGCGCATGCGCACTTTGGCGACGATGTTGCCGGTCTGGGTTTTTTCCTTGAATTGATACTCCAGCTTGATCAGCGGTTTCTGGCTGTCGAAGGCGTGGATCTGGCCGATCACGATCTTGCCGGTGGAGGGCACCTGGTTGACGGTGAGGGTGGCACGCAGGAAGTTGTCGGCGTCGGGGTAGGTCCAGTTGCGCAGGCGTCCGTCGGCGTAGGTTTCGCGCAGTTCGCTGCGCGGGTAGATGGCATTTTCGGTGCGGCTGCCGGTTACGGGGGTCCAGAATTGCACGTTGCTGCCTTCGGCCTGGAAGTATTGGTCGTTGAAGCCGCTCATCAGTCTCGGCGTGTCGATGGTGGCGGGTGGGGAGCCGACGGGGATGCTCAGGTTCCAAGTGGAGAGGTCGATCATGGCGCGTGCCTTTTTACAGAGGGGTGAAGGCTTTGGCCCAAGGGCCAGACAGGTTCTTTATAGGCGGTGGCCGCTGGATTGTTAAACAATTGCTGGCGACTTATTGGCGTCAAACGAATGTCAAATAGCCATGTTTCCCGTGGTACGCGGGCTGCAGGCACTGACCGTTAGTCGGCTTCCTGAGCTTTGATGCGATGATGACAAAGGCGCCACTTCTGATTTTCTGGATCCAGGGCTAGAGTGAGGCCTCAGTGTTGATCCGGGTTTTTCTCCCAGAAGTGACCGGAGTGGCTCCCAAGGAAGAGACGTAGCATGGAATGCGCTCCACACGACGGCGATGGCGGTTCGGTTCTTCTGGTGGTCGATGACTACCCGGAAAATCTGATCAGCATGCGCGCCCTTTTGCAGCGGGAAGACTGGCAGGTGGTGACCGCCGGTTCGGGCCTGGAAGCCCTCGAGTTGTTGCTGGTGCATGAGGTCGACCTGGTTTTGCTGGACGTAAAGATGCCCGGCATGGACGGTTTTGAAGTGGCCCGCCTGATGCGCGGCAGCCAGCGCACCCGCATGACGCCGATCATCTTTCTCAGTGCCAATGCCCAATCTCCCGCTTCCGTGCTGGAAGGCTATGCCAGCGGCGCGATCGATTACCTGTTCAAACCCTTCGACCCGCATATCCTCAAGCCCAAGGTCCAGGCATTGCTGGAACACCAGCGCAATCGCCGGGCGTTGCAGCGTCTGAGTCATGACCTGGAGTCGGCCCGCGCCTTTAATGCTTCTGTCTTGGATAACGCCGCCGAAGGCATCTTGGTGGTGGGCGAAGAGGGCGTCATTGAGTACGCCAACCCGGCGATTTCGCGTTTGCTCAATGCCACCCTCCTGGAATTGCAGGGTCAGGAGTTCCTGAGTTTTCTGCAAAAGCCGCATGTACCGGCCTGGCTGGAGTCGCCCATGGTCGCTGGCTACCGCAAGGGCGAGACCTGGCGCGTGCACGATGCGATCCTGCGCACCGGGCGTGGGCAGCAGGTGCCGGTGGCATTGTCTTGCGCACCGCTGCCCGCCGAGCAGAAGGCCATGGTGGTGACGGTGCTCGACATGTCCGAAGTACGCCACCTGCACCAGCAGCTGGAATTCCAGGCCGTGACCGATCCGCTGACCGGCCTGCTGAACCGGCGCGGTTTCTATCAGGCCGTCGAAAGTATCTTGTTGCGCAGCGAGCGGGGCGAGCCGTCGTTGGTGCTGCTGTACCTGGATCTCGACGGCTTCAAACGCGTCAACGATTCCCTGGGTCATGACGCTGGCGACGGGGTGCTGCGTTGGGTGTCGGAGCAACTGCAGGCGTGCCTGGGGCCCCATGACATTCTGGGGCGCATGGGCGGTGATGAATTCACCGCGCTGCTGACGCTGGAATTTCCCGAGCAGGCGGCGAAGATTGCGGAAAAACTGATCGAACGCGTGTCAGTCTGCCAGCAGATCGAGGGCCTGGAAGTGATGCTGGGTGTCAGCATCGGCATCGCCACCTTCCCCGATTGCGGCTCGGACCTGAGCGGACTGTTGCGGGCTGCCGATGTCGCGATGTACGAAGCCAAGCGCGCGGGCCGTCAGCAATATCGCTATTACGACCAGGAAATGAACGGTCGCGCCCGTTCGCGCCTGATGCTCGAAGACAGTGTGCGCACCGCGATCCAGCACAAGGATTTCACCCTGGTCTATCAGCCGCAGGTATCGCTCGGGGACGGGCGTCTGCGGGGCGTGGAAGCGCTGTTGCGCTGGCAGCACCCGAGCGTCGGCGATGTGCCGCCGGGGTTGTTCTTGCCGTTGCTGGAAGAGGTCCGGTTGATCAGCCAGTTGAGCGCCTGGATCTACCAGCAGGTCGCGGCACAACGCCAGGCGTGGCTGGCCATTTTCGATGATGAGCTGGTGTTGAGCGTGAGCCTGAGCAGCAGCCAATTCAATATGCCCAACCTGGCCAGCCAATTGCGTCAGGTCCTTGAGCGGCATGGCCTGGAGGGGCGGCACCTGGAAGTGGAGATCAGCGAGGACAGCCTGATGGCCAACCTGGATGCGTCTGCCAAGCAACTGCGGGCGTTGCGTCAGGTGGGCGTGCGCATTGCTCTGGATGACTTCGGTTCAGGCAATTGTTCCTTGGCGCACCTGCGCGATATGGAGTTCGACACCCTCAAGCTCGACCCCAGGCTGGTCGCGCAGTTGCCGGGTTCGAAACGGGATGCCGCGATGGCGCGCAGCATCATCGAACTGTGCCGGCATTTTGAGGTGCTGGTGGTGGCCGAGGGCGTGGAAACACAGGAGCAGGCCCAATGGCTCAAGGCCAATGGCTGTCCGTTCGTCCAGGGGCCGTGGGCGGCGCAGCCGCTGGTGGCCGAGGCGTTCGTGGACTGGTCACGCGCCCGCTTGCGCTGAATTCGCTACACTGGCGACCCTTCGAACCCTGTTGCCGAGCCCATGACCGCGCTGAAATACCTCCAGGCCTACCCCGTTGCCCTCCAGGAGCAAGTGCGCCAATTGATCGCCAAGGACCAGTTGGGCGCCTACCTAGACCAGCGTTACCCCGAGCGCCATGCTGTGCAGAGCGACAAGGCCCTGTACGCCTACGCCCTGGCCTTGAAGCAGGAACACCTGCGCAACGCACCGGCCATCGACAAGGTGTTGTTCGATAACCACCTGGACCTGACCCATCGCGCCCTTGGCCTGCACACCACGATTTCGCGGGTGCAGGGCGGCAACCTGAAGGCCAAGAAAGAGATTCGCATCGCCGCGCTGTTCAAGGAGACGGCGCCGGAATTTCTGCGCATGATCGTGGTGCACGAGCTGGCGCACTTCAAGGAATCGGACCACAACAAGGCGTTCTATAAACTCTGCGAATACATGATGCCGGGCTACCATCAGGTGGAATTCGACCTGCGGGTGTACCTCACGTATCGCGACCTGCAGGGTAAACCCTGACCGCACAAGGCGACCGACCATGGATGTGAGCAAGACCAAAAGCAGCTTCTACCGCCGCCTGTATGTGGCGTATTTGATCGACAGCGGGCTGGCCAGCAGCGTGCCCGCGTTGACCGATGTGACCGGTATGCCCCGGCGCACCGCGCAGGACACGATTGCGGCGCTGGCCGACCTGGATATCGTGTGTGAGTTCGAGCAGGAAGACGGCGCGCGAAACCATGCGGGGCACTATCGGATTCGCAGTTGGGGGGCGATCGACCGGGGGTGGATCGAGGCGAATCTGGTTTCGGTCAAGCAGGTGTTGGGTTATCCCTGAAGCTTGGTGATGACCCTACCGACGCCATCGCAGGCAAGCCAGCTCCCACTTTCTGACTGAGTGAACACGATCCAATGTGGGAGCGGGCTTGCCTGCGATAAGGCCCTCAGTCGCGCCGCATACCAATATGTGGAATATCGTCTTCCAGATATTCCTCACCCGCCACCACAAACCCATACCTGCCGTAATACCCCTGCAAATGCGCCTGGGCTGACAGAAAAATCGGCATTTCCGGCCAGATATCTTCAATTCGCTTGAGTGTTTCTTCCATCATCCGATGTCCCAGCCCGGTACCGCGTGCCACCGGCGCCACGATGACTCGCCCGATCACCACATCGCCACCCTGGGAGTCCGGGTCCAGCAGGCGCAGGTAGGCCACCAGTTCATCGTTCTGCCAGGCCATCAAATGGTGGGTGTCGCCCGACAGGTCCTGGCCGTCGAGGTCCTGGTAGACGCATTTCTGTTCGACGACAAAGACTTCGTTGCGCAGACGCAGAATGGCGTACAACTGCTCTTTGCCCAGGTCGTCGTGGTGCTTGCAGACCCATTCAATTGTCATGGTGTGTTCTCTCATAAGTGCCTGATCCGGATAGTAAGCGTGGCAGGCGCTGGTGTCTAAATCGGCTATTTTTGTGAATGGCGTCAATTTGCCATCACTGAGTGCGTGCGAGCCCGGGGCGTTTGTGTAATCTGAGCTACTGTTAGAACCTCAGGCCCTGCCTGAGTCAAGGCCACTTCCTGCCTGCCAAGGACTATGAGCATGCCGCGATTCCCTCGTGCCGTTGCTTTGATTGGAGTGTTGCTGCTGGCCCAGCCGGCGTTCGCACAGCGTTTGCGCCTGGTGGCGGACGCCTGGCCGCCCTTTACCGATTCCACCCTGATCAATGGCGGGCTCGCCACCGATATTGTCAGCACTGCGTTGGCCCGTGCCGGTTACGCCAGCGATTTCGAACAGGTGCCGTGGGCGAGGGCGCTGATGGGCGTGGGGGACGGGCGTTACGACGTGCTGGTCAACGCCTGGTACGACGACGCCCGCACGCAGTTGGGGCAGTTCTCCGGCGAATACCTGCTCAACCGCGTGCGGTTTATCAAGCGCCGCGACGATCCCATCGAATTCCAGACCCTGGCGCAACTGCACGACTACCCCATCGCGGTGGTGCGTGGGTATGCCTATTCGGCACCGTTCGATCAGGACGCGCAATTGCAGAAAGTGCCGGTGCACAACTTTGCCATGGCCGTGCGCATGCTGGCGGCGCAACGGGTGCGACTGACGGTGGAAGATGAGTACGTCGCCCGTTATTACCTGGGGCGCGAGTCACCGCGCGTGCGCAATGCGGTGGAGTTCTTGCCCAAGCCGTTGAGTGAAAACAGTCTGCACATATTGGTGAGCCTGAAGAATCCCGAACATGAACAGATCGTCGCCGGCTTTGATCGGGAGATTGCCAGGATGAAAGCCGATGGCAGCTATGCGCGGTTGATGAGGGCGCATGGGATGTAGAGCCTGTGCGGGCCTCATCGCGGGCAAGTCGAATCGTCGCACCGCCGCTCCCACATTTTGAATTGCGAATACCTTCAAATCTGGGAGCTGGCTTGCCTGCGATAGCGTTTCAATCCGCGCTGGTGTCCTTGATCAGATGCGCCGCCAGCGTGCGCAACGGCCCCAGTTGCCGGCAGATCAACGCCAACTGCGTTTGCACCAGTCGCTGGCCTTCGTCGATCTCGTCCGGCATCTGTTCCAGGTCCGCCGCCAGTGCTTCCTCCGCATCGCTCTGAATCGCGATGGGCTGCTTGTTGGCCAGCCCCGTGGCAATTTCGTCGATGCTCAGCGCCAGGGTGTTGCCGGCCCCGTCGATCAGGTGTTCGCGCACGTCGGCGGGCAGTTGGGTTTCGCGGTGTGCGCCGAGCCCTGACAAGTAGCTGAGCAAGGTGTGCGATAACACCAGGAAGCGGAAGCCCACGTCTGCTTCCTTACGGAAATGCCCGGGTTCCATCAGCATGTTCGCCAGGGTGGTGGACAGCGCCGCGTCGGCGTTGTGGGCGTTGCGGCGGGCCAGACGGTAGGCCAGGTCGTCGCTCTTGCCGGCGGCGTATTGCTGCATGATCTGGCGCAGGTAGATGCTGTTGCAGGTCAGGGTATTGGCCAGCACTTTGTTCAGGCGACGGCCTTGCCAGTCCGGCAGGAACAGGAACACCGCCAGGCCTGCGATCAGGCTGCCGAGCAGGGTATCGAACAGCCTCGGCACGAACAGCCCGTAGCCATCGCCCACCTGGTTGAAGCAGAACAGCACCATCAGGGTGATCGCCGCCGTGGCCAGGGTGTAGCGGGTGGTGCGGTTGATAAAGAACACCAGGCCTGCGGCGATGGCGAACATCGACTGCACCAACGGGCTGGGGAACAGGTCGAATAGCGCCCAGGCCACGGTCAAACCGATGGCGGTGCCGATGATCCGCTGACCCAGTTTGCGCCGCGTGGCGCCGTAGTTGGGCTGGCATACGAACAGGGTGGTGAGGATGATCCAGTAACCCTGGGACGGGTGGATCAAATGCACCATCCAGTAGCCGACGATCAGCGCCAGCGGCAGGCGCAGGGCATGGCGGAACAGCAATGAAGTGGGCGTCAACTGAGTGCGCAGGCGTGTCCACATTTCCCGCAGGTTGCGTGGCGAACGGTCGAGCAGGCTGCTGTCGGTGGCGTCGGCCAGGGCATCGGGGTTGCTGGCGTCGCTGAGCAGGCGGTCGAGCGTGGACAGGTTGGCCGCCAGGGCGCGCAACGAACGCAGCAAGCCGCGCCAGGCCGGGTTGCTCTGGATGCGCAGGTGTTCCATGGACGCGTTCAAATCGCCCAGGGCTTCGGCGAAGCTGTCGTCATAGATGAACGGCTGGCGCAGTTGGATCGACTCGGCCAGGGTCTGACAGGCCTTGCCCTGCTGGCGCAGCAGACGCTGGCAGCGGAACAGCACATCGCTGTGGAAAAACGCCTCGGCCAGCGCGTTGTACGGGTAGTGGGACGAACTGGCGCGTTCGTGGATGTCCTGGGCCAGGAAGTACAGCTTCAGGTAGCGGCTGACTTTGGAACCTGGGCGGCCATTGCCCACGCGATGCAGGATGATTTCCTTCGCGGCATTGAGCGCCGCTACCACACGGCCATTTTGCTGGGCCAATTCCAGGCGGCGCGCTTCCACGTCCAACTGGCGGATTGGCTCGAACAGTGACGATTTGAGCTTGAGGTAGCGCCCCAGCTCGCGGAACAACCGCGCCAGGCTCTGCTGCACCGGCTGGTTGGAAAACAGTGCCTGCCACAACACCGACAGCACGCCGTACCAGGCGGCACCGGCCACTAGCAACAAGGGTTCGTGCCAGAAGTCGGTGACCGCGCCGCCGCGCTGGTCCACGCCGATCATGGTGTACACCGACAGAATCAGCGTTGCCGAAGCAATCGCGCCATAACGTTCGCCGAGTGCGCCGAGCATGGTCAGGCAGAAACTGGCCAGGGCCAGGGCGACCGCGAAGATCCAGGGGTAGGGAAACAGCAGCTCCACCGACAGCGCGGCAACGCTGAAACACACCAGCGTCACCGCCAGGGCATTGAGACGGCCCTGCCAACTGTCGTCGGTCTCGGCCAGGGCACTGGCGATAATCCCCAGGAACAACGGGATCAGCAGCGTCATTTCATCCTGATACCAGCACAGCGCCATGCTGCCGGTGAGGGCGATGAATACCCGTACGCTATAACTGAATTTATCCAGCGCCCACAGGCGCCGCATGGACTGCTTGAACGAGGTCGATGACATGAAGGCTGAAGTCTTCCGAGACGATGCCGCTAAATTGAGCCATCAGTGACGTCACGGCAAGCGTGGCGATCACATCCAACAGCAAAATTTTATCGGTCACCACAAAGCCAATGTGGGAGCTGGCTTGTCGAACCGTCGCACCGCTGCGATAGCGATGGTGAGTCCAACGTCGCTATCGCAGGCAAGCCAGCTCCCACAGGGGACAGCATTTCAAGGTTAAGTCGTGTCAGGCGTACTGCGCCGCCGCGTAGCCCGAAGCCCACGCCCACTGGAAGTTGAAGCCGCCCAGGTGACCGGTCACATCCAGCACTTCACCGATAAAATACAGGCCCGGGCTTTTCAGCGACTCCATGGTCTTGGACGACACTTCCCGCGTATCCACGCCGCCCAGCGTGACTTCCGCCGTGCGGTAACCCTCGGTGCCGGCGGGCACCAACTGCCAACTGCCGAGTTTGTGGGCGATGTCGGCAATTTCGGCGTGGGTGTACTGCTTCATTGGCTTGGACACGAACCAGGTATCTGCCAGCAGGTTGGCCATCTTCTTGGTGAAGAGTTCGCCCAGCAGGGTTTTCAGCTCGCTGTTGGGGCGCTCGGCCTGTTGCTGTTGCAGCCAGGTGTGGGCGTCGTGGTCGGGCAGCAGGTTGATTTCCACCGTGTCACCGGGTTCCCAGTACGAGGAAATCTGCAGAATCGCCGGCCCGCTGAGGCCACGGTGGGTAAACAGGATGTTCTCGCGAAAGCTCTGGCCATTGCAGCTGACCAGGCAATCCACGGAAGTACCGGACAGCTCGCCGCACAATTCCTTGAGCTGGTCGGTGATGGTGAACGGCACCAGCCCGGCACGGGTCGGCAGCAGTTCATGACCAAATTGCCTGGCCACTTGATACCCAAAGCCGGTGGCGCCCAGTGTGGGAATCGACAGGCCGCCGGTAGCGATCACCAGCGATTCGCAGCGCAACTCACCCAGGGTGGTCTGCAACTGATAGCCACGGTCGAGTTTGGTGATTTCCTGGATCGAGGTGTCCAGGTGCAGGCTGACACCGGCCTGGTCGCATTCGTCGAGCAGCATGCCGAGGATGTCGCTGGACTTGTTGTCGCAGAACAGCTGGCCGAGTTTCTTCTCGTGGTACGGCACGCCGTGCTTGGCCACCAGACCGATGAAATCCCACTGGGTGTAGCGGGCCAGGGCGGACTTGCAGAAGTGCGCGTTGTGGGAGAGGAAGTTCGCAGGCTCGGTGTACATGTTGGTGAAATTGCAGCGGCCACCGCCGGACATCAGGATCTTCTTGCCGGCCTTGTTCGCATGGTCGATCAGCATCACTTTGCGCCCGCGTCCGGCAGCGGTCAGTGCGCACATCAAACCTGCGGCGCCGGCGCCAATGATCACAACTTCGGTCGAGCGCAAAGCAATGTCCTCACAAAAACTCAATATGAAATGCAATCAAATGTGGGAGCTGGCTTGTGTGGGAGTCGGGCTTGCCCGCGATGCAGGCACCTCGGTATGTCAGTGACACCGAGGTGATGCTATCGCAGGCAAGCCAGCTCCCACACAAGCCAGCTCCCACATTGATTCGGTTCCCACAGTAAATATGTGGGGTTCTTACAGGATCCGCACGCGCAACGAACGGCCCTTGATCTTGCCATCGTTCAAACGCTGCAACGCCTGCTTGGCGATCCCGCGCTCTACCGCCACATAGGCCTGGAAGTCAAAGATCGCGATCTTGCCGACCTGGGCACCCGGGATGCCGGCTTCACCCGTCAACGCGCCGAGGATATCGCCCGGGCGCACCTTGTCTTTACGCCCGGCAGCGATGCACAGGGTACTCATCTGCGGCAGCAGCGGACCACCGCCCTGTGGCTTGAGGTTGTCCAGTTGGTCCCAGTTCAACGGGGTTTTCTGCAACTGCTCGATGGCCTGGGCGCGGTGTGCCTCGGACGGTGCCACCAGGCTGATCGCAATTCCGGTCTCGCCGGCACGCCCGGTGCGGCCCACGCGGTGGATGTGGATTTCCGAGTCGCGGGCCAGTTCGACGTTGATGACCATGTCCAGCGAGTCGATGTCCAGGCCGCGGGCGGCGACGTCGGTGGCCACCAGCACCGAGGTGCTGCGGTTGGCGAACATCGCCAGCACCTGGTCACGGTCGCGTTGTTCCAGGTCGCCGTGCAGGCCGACGGCGGAAATACCCTTGGCCGTCAGATGGTCCACGGTTTCCTGTACTTGTTGCTTGGTAAAGCAGAACGCCACGCACGAGGCCGGGCGGAAGTGCCCCAGCACCTTGGTCACGGCGCTCATGCGTTCTTCCGGCGAAATTTCGTAGAAACGCTGCTCGATCTGATCGTCGGAGTGGAACGCCTCAGCTTTCACCTGCTGTGGCGCGCGCATGAACTTGGAGGCCAGTTGCTTGATGCTCACCGGGTAGGTAGCGGAGAACAGCAGGGTCTGGCGACGTGCCGGGGTCTGGCCAATGATGTCTTCGATGGCCTCGTAGAAACCCATGTCGAGCATGCGATCGGCTTCGTCGAGAATCAGCGTGTTCAGGCCGTCCAAGACCAGCGAGCCTTTGCGCAAATGCTGCTGGATGCGCCCCGGGGTGCCAACGATGACGTGGGCGCCGTGCTCCAGCGAGGCGATCTGTGGGCCGAGGGACACGCCGCCGCACAGGGTCAGCACCTTGATGTTGTCTTCGGCGCGGGCCAGGCGGCGGATTTCCTTGGCCACCTGGTCGGCCAGTTCGCGGGTCGGGCACATCACCAGCGCCTGGCAACCAAAGTAACGCGGGTTGATCGGGTTCAGCAGGCCGATGCCGAAGGCCGCGGTCTTGCCGCTGCCGGTCTTGGCCTGGGCAATCAGGTCCAGCCCTTTAAGGATCACCGGCAAGCTTTGCGCCTGGATCTGCGTCATCTCGACATAACCCAGCGAGTCGAGGTTAGCCAGCATGGCGGCGGACAGGGGCAAAGTATTAAAAGCGGTGGCGATGGTAGTCACGGGACTGGCTCTGCAAAACAAAATGTCGCGCAGTGTACCAGTCTCGTGGGAATTTCCCTGCAAGTTCTAGACGAGAAGCCTGTCAATGCTCGATGTCGTGCTCACGGCTGACCACCCGTTTGCCGTCGGTGGGCGACAATTGCAGGAAGATCGCCGCCGCCAGCATCGCCATGATACCCACGGTAAGGAAGGTCAACTGGAACGCGCCGAGTACGCTTTCCACACCGTCATTGCCGGTTTCGGCGGTAAAACCGCCAAGCAGTGCACCGGCGCAGGCCACGCCCAGGCTGAGGGACAACTGCGCCACCACCGACAGCAAACTGTTGCCGCTGCTGGCCTGGGCGTCGTCGAGGTCGATCAGGGTGACGGTGTTCATCGCGGTGAATTGCAGGGAGTTGATCGCCCCCAGAATCGCCAGCATGCACAGTAGCAGCGGGTAGGGCGTGTGCTCGCTGACCAGGCCCATGCTGGCCAGCATGATGCCCAGCGCCAGGGTGTTGCCGGTCAGCACGATACGGTAGCCGAGGCGTTCGATCAGGGTGCGCGCGATGGACTTGGCGAACATCGCCGCCGCCGCCAGCGGCAGCATGCTCATCCCGGCTTCCGACGGTGAATAACCCAGCGCCACCTGCAACAGCAACGGCACCAGGAACGGCAACGCGCCGCTGCCCAGCCGCGCGAACAGGTTGCCGAGGATGCCCACCGCAAAGGTGCGGGTCTTGAACAGCACCGGCGAGAACAGTGGGTTATCGATATGCCCGGCACGCAGCCAATAGGCGGCCAGGCAGGCCAGCCCGCCGAACAGCAGCAACATTACCCGCAGGTGCGGCAGGTGCAGTTCGCCCAGGCCTTCCATGGCGATGGTGATCAGTACCATCGCCGCGCCGAACAGCACGAAACCCACACCATCGAAGCGCGTGCGTTCGCTGCCGCGCAGGTCGGGGATCAGTTTCCACACGGCGTAGCACCCGACCATGCCCACCGGGAGGTTGATCAGGAAAATCCAGTGCCAGGTCAGGTATTGCACCATCCAGCCGCCCAGGGTCGGACCAAGCAGCGGGCCCAGCAGGCCGGGAATGGTAATGAAGCCCATGATCCGCACCAGCTCGGAGCGCGGGTAGGCGCGCAGCACCACCAGTCGCCCGACCGGCAGCATCAACGCGCCGCCCAGGCCCTGGATCACCCGGGCGCCCACCAGCACGGTCAAGCTGTTGGACAGGGCGCAGAGCAGGGAGCCGATGCTGAACAACAGGATCGCGCCAAAGAAGATTTTCTTGGTGCCGAAGCGGTCGGCGATCCAGCCTGACGCCGGGATCAGCAAGGCCACGGTGAGCATGTAGGCGATCACCACCCCCTGCATGCGCAACGGGTTTTCCGCGAGGTCCCGGGCCATGGCCGGCAGTGCCGTGTTGAGGATAGTCCCGTCGAGCGATTGCATGAAGAAGGCAATCGCCACCACCCAGGGGAGCCAGCGGGCGGTCTTGGCATCGAGCGGGACACGGTTCGGCATGGAAACCCTTTTTGTTAGCAGGCTATGTGTCGGCGATTATGCGCCATCCTTCGCGCTTTTTCCCACCAGGAAATCCAGCAGTTCGCGGTGCACCGCCGTGGCCGCTTCGCTGGATTCGAGGTCGAGCAAATGGCCGGTGTGTTCGGCCACGGCAAAGCTCGAGCGCCCCACGTACTGCTTGAACAACCGGGCCTCGGCGGCGGGGGTGTATTCGTCCAGGGCGCCGTTGAGAAAGTGCACCGGCGTCTCGATCTGCTTGAGCGCCGGCAGGTAATTGCCATCGCCCAGCGCCAATACCTGATGGATGTGAAAGCGCGCCTGGCGGTACTCGTTGGTGGCCATGGTCGACAGGTGCCGGTGATTGTTGCGCTTGAGTCGGGGCGACAGGTATTTGCCCACGGTTTCGTTGAGCAGGTGGCCGACGGCGGATTTGTCATCGGCCTCGATCAGCACGCGCACACGTTCCACATAGTCGAGCATGGCCTGGTTGAGGTTGGGCGCCAGGGCCATCACCACCGAGCTTTCGATGGAAGGCGGGTTGTGGGCCAACGTCAACAGCGTGGAAATACCGCCCCACGAGGCCGACACCAGGTGGTTGACCTGGAAGCGCTCCACCAGGGCGCGCAGCATTTGCACTTCGTCATCTTTGGTGACCAGGTCCAGGTCGGTGTTGTGTTCGCGCGAATAACCGGAGAACGGCAGGTCGAACAGCAACACATTGAAATGCTCGGCCAGGCATTTACTGGTGCGGGCGAAGGAGCGCGTGGTGGACAGCGCGCCATTGACCATCAGCACGGTCTTTTTTTCCGAATCGTTTCCCAGCTGCTCAACATGAACGTTGTAGTGCTTGAACAGCCTTTCAATGACAAAACTTCCATGGTTCATGTCAACGCTCCAGCTTGCCGTTTACCAGGCAAGGTCATGCATCACGTGCGCGCACGCGAGGTTAGTGGCGGGATGCCATTAACCGTTATATCGGGGATTCTGGAGGTGGACAACCGGGCGAACGGTCAATTTCCGAAGGATGAGACGGATCGCCCAGACTGGAGGGCGCTGCCTGTCGGAAAGGGCGTTCCGACAGGGCGAAGGGTGAATTCGAACGCGCTCAAGTCAGGATCAAGGCTTCCGGTGCACTTTCCCACGACGAGCCGGCAAGTCGTTTGCGAGTGCCCCACACGTCCATATACCCATCGATGACCGCCACCGAATGCCTGGCATCGGTGAGGGTGCCGACCGCGCCGTTTTTCAACGCCTCGACGGTGCCCTCGCGAAAGTGATCCTTCAGGCCCAGGCGTCTCAAGGCTTCGCCGGGGAATTCACCGTCGTTCAACGTCTGCATCGCGGCGTCGAAACTGCGTGCGGCCCAAGCGTCATTGTTTTCGTTCTGGGCTCGTTTGGCACTGGCGGCGTAGAGAAAAATGGCATGCTGCAAGACCGTACCCCTTCCGACCCATCCTGCTTTGGCTTCGGCCTGTTGCAGCTCTTGATGGGTCAGGAAGACGCTGACGTTGTCCCTCATCAAGACCTCATAACCTGCGTCGGTGCGGGTAACCTTTTCGAAAATCCCCCGGGGGTGGCTACCGTACTTGACCATGGCGGCCTTGATGGCCGAGACGGTGACGCAATTGCCCTCGGTCACCTGAAAAAAATCGGCCCAGATATTGTTGGGGCGAACGCCCGAAGTGGTGTCGGAGCGGGGGGCGGCGGTCGGGATTTCGTTTCCTTGGGTGTAATGGGCTTCAAACTTGCCATTGTTCAGCTGTCGGTTATTGACGCGGTGGTTGTCGTAGGGGGTGGCGAAGGTTGGAACGAAAGACGAGACGGTATTCATAGTCAGAGGCTCATGAAGGCAGTGGAAGTTGAAGAACCCTTACGCGAGTTGATACCCGTGGGTTTGCGTGACGCCGTCTTCGGGGAGGGTTTTGCCTTCTTTGACAAAGGTGCCGTCCTGGAACAAGCCGCCGGCGTTTCCTCCAATGATCAACACCAACCCTTAGGCATCACCGGCCCGCTCGACGTAGTTGATGGCGCGAGTGACTCCCATGCCCTCCAGGATGTTCTTGACGGTACGCCCATGCAGATTGCCCTCCAGTGCCGCCTCGAAACTCAAGCCGAAGGACGGCACCGGCGGTTGCAGGTGTTGGCGCTTGATGTAGGCCGCAAAAATGAAGTTCGCATCATTTAGCAAGCCTTGGTCATTTCCCAGGAACAAAGACTGATCGCTGACAAGCTTGAGTTCTTCCCGGGAAAGCTCCAGCTTGAACCCGTCCCTGAAGGTGACCTGGTATCGGTTGTCTGCAAAGGTCACGCGTGAGAAGACGTCGGTCGGGCTTTGCCCGAATCGGGCCATCAGCAGCTTTATGACGTCGGCGTGCGTGGCGGTTTCGCCCTGAAAGAAAAACGGCCTTCGCGTGTAGAAACCCAATAAGGGATCGTCCGGTTTCTGGCCGTTTGTTTTGGGGGAGAGGTCGGGCAGCGTCTTGGAAGCTTCGGCGTCGAGCTCGAACGTGAAGGGTTTGACCGGGCGGGCGGGAACGCTCAGGGACGGCGTAGCGTTGGAGGGCTGTTTGAGGACGATAAAGCTCTCGATCCATTTGGGCACTGGTTGCTTGGTGCCGTACGCCTCCATGGAACCGCCATGGATCATGCCGCGTTTGTGGGCGAACACCTTCATGGCGGGCACGGCCACTCGGTCACCCACGTCGTGGGACCACACCTGCTGCAACTGATAACCGAGGCCTAACAGCGTCAAGGCCGCATGCCCACCGATACCCTCGTCGGCGGCTTGCAGGGTCGCGCTGAAACTGCGTTTATGCAGCTCGCTGCGGTAGCCGATTTTGTCCTGGTCGTATTCGGCCTCGAGGTGTTTGCGTTTATTCATGACGGCGAAGAGGAAGCGTGCATCGCTCACCTGACTTTTGTCATGCCCGGAAAACTTTGCATAACCTGCAGCCAGGCGTAACTCATCGTTGGAAATATGCAGCTTGAAGCCGTCTTTCATGGTGATGTTGTAGCCGCTCCTGGTGGGGGCGACTTCATCGAACACACTGGACGGACTTTGGCCGAGGCCCGCCATCGCGGTTTTGATGGCGGCCACCCAGTCATCATGGTCGTTGCGACCAAAATAGGGATAGCGTTCATACGTCGCGTACAAGCCTGACCAGATAGCGTCAGGCGGCTGTTTGTTTTGGGGAGCGGGCATGAAGCTGCTCGGAGAGTGTGATATCCCTAAGTTCATGTGAGTTCTCTGACGGGTGTGATGATGCTCGAACCTGAGCATCCCAGTCAGTGGCGGGTGGCAATGATGGGTTCCGGTTGCCTGTGAGGCGATGCGTTACCGGACGTGAACGATCAGACGTTTTGAAATAGGACCGTTCCGGGATTCAGGTTTTTTGTCGGCATCCGGGTGTAGGAAAGACTCCCGTGCAGTCGCCGGCGCACCGGCTTCTGCACGGGATGGCCTTACAGGGTCAGGGTCAGGCGCTTGACCAGGGCGCCGGGCAACAGGTTGGAGGCGGTGTTGCGCTGGCCATAGGTACTCGCCGACAGCAGCAGTTCCCGATCGGCCGTCAGTGCTTCCAGTTGTGAGCCGAGCAACTGGTAGACGCTGTCATCAAAGCGCATGGTGCTGACCGGCGCCTTGATTTCACCGTCTTCCACCCAGAAGGTGGCGAAGCGGGTCATGCCGGTGAGGCGTGCCGCCGGGAGGTCGGAGTAGTTCAGGTACCACAGGTTACTGATGTACAGCCCGGTGCCCAGTTGTTTGAGAATGTCGGCCTGGGCCAGGCTGCCTGCCGCCACCTGCAAGGCACTGGGCGACTCGTCGCGGCTCGCGCCATTGGCGCTCAGGCCGTACTCGGCGGCGCTGCGCGAGTTGACCAACTGGCCTTCGGCCTTGCCCGCGTTGATCAAGGTGACATCGCTGCGCGGGTAACCTTCGGTCGAGAACGCCTGGCTCAGGGAGCCGCTGATGTGTTCGTCGACCCTCACCAGCGGGCTTAGCGACTGCTCGCCGGCATAGAGCTTTTGCAACGAGCTGCCTTTGCTGGCGATGGCCTGGGCGGAAAACCCGCCCCAGGTAATGATGCTGATGATTTCTTCCAGTGCCGCCGGTGCCAGGTACGCGCGGTATTGCCCGGGCGCCAGCTTGTGTGCGGGGCGGCCGAGAAACGCCAGTTGCTCGCGGGCTTGCTGGAAGCGCGCGGCGAACGCGGCGCTGTTCCAGGTGTGCCCGGCGTAGCTGGCTTTCACCGCTTCGCCATTGGCATGGAACAGGCTGAAATCGAAGTTGAAGCTATTGGCCTGATGCCAGCCGAACGCGCCGTTGGAACTGGCAAAACCACGGGTGATGGGGCCGGCGGCGTAGAAACCAACCAGGTCCACACCGTCGGCGGCCCGTTCGATGTCTTCCAGCACCTGGGCCAGTTCCGGCAATGGCCGGGTCTGTTCGTTATGGCTTTGCCAGGCCGTGCGGTTGAGCAGCAGGTACGGGTCCTGCGGCAGCAGCGGCAAGGTTTCGCGCAATTGTTGCAGGCCATCGGCCAAACGCTGGCGGTCCAGCTCCGGCGTGCCGGCAAGCGTGATGGCGAGGTCGGCGTGGCGACCGTCGCTGATCAGCTTGAGATTCAGACTGGCCTGTTGCACCTGGCCGGCCTGACGCACCTGGGCGTGGTTGAAACGCACGAATTCGGACGCTTCGTCTGCGTAGCCCAGTTGAAAATGCTCATTGTCGGTGAGGGCTTGCTTGAGCCATTCCACCAGTGCCTTGAAGTTATTCATCAGGCATCTCCCCCGAAAACGTCGACATGGCTGAACACGCAAGCCGGCGAAGCATGGCCGACGCGGATCACCTGGTTGGGTTCGCCCTTGCCGCAGTTGGGCGTGCCCAGCACTTTGAAGGTGCTGGCGTCGCCGACGGCGCTGAGTTTGCGCCAGAAGTCTGCGGAGATGGCGCGGTAGTTGGGGTTTTTCACCACGCCCTTGAGCTCGCCGTTTTCGATCAACTGGCCCCATTCGCAGCCGAACTGGAATTTGTTGCGCGCGTCGTCGATGGACCACGAACGGTTGGTGGCCATCAGAATGCCGTGTTCGATGCCGCTGACCAATTCGGCCAGGGTCTTGTCGCCGGCCTCGATATTGAGGTTGGCCATGCGGTCGATGGGCGGTCGGTTCCAACTGCATGCGCGGCTGTTGGCCACGCCTTGCAGGCCCGCCCGAAATTGCGACAACGCCCCGCCCAGCGGTTTGACCAACAGGCCGTCGCGGATCAGGAATTGCTTGCTGGCGCGGGTGCCGTCATCGTCATGGCCGTAGCTGGCGAGCTGTTCGGGGATGTCCGGATCGAAGGTCACGTTGAGCAACGGCGAGCCGTATTGCAGATGGCCGAAGTCGCTGGCCTTCACGAAACTGGTGCCCGCGTAGTTGCGCTCATCCCCCAGGATACGGTCGAGTTCCAGCGGGTGGCCGATGGATTCGTGGATCTGCAGCATCATCTGGTCGGGCATCAGCAACAGATCGCGGGGGCCCTGGGGCGTGTTTGGCGCGAGCAGCAGTTGCAGGGCCTCGTCGGCCACCGTGGCGGCGGCGCCCACCAGGCCGAAGCGGCGGATCACCTGCGCGCTGCCTTGCTGGCCGAAGTTGGTGCCGCCCAGGGTGCGGGTCTGGCTGTCGTTGCCGTCGAAGGCGGTGACACTCAGGCCCGGGTAGACGAAGCGCTGAGCCTGGCGCAGCTCGGCACCGGCACTGTTGAGGTAGATCTGTTCAACCCGGGTGGTGCCCAGGCTCACTTCCCAGTGCACCAGGCGCTCGTCCTTGGGCACGGCGGCGGATTCATCGCCGAGCAGCTGGTAGCAGTCGCTCAAAGACGGGAAGGGCTGTTCGAGGTCGGGTGACAGGTAGTCGGCCACATCGCTGGATACCGGCTGCTGGCGCAGGTCGAGCAGGGCATGGGGCAAAATCTGCCGGGCTTGCTGTTCGGCGCGTTCGAGGGCGGCTTGCAGGCCGGCCAGGGAAATATCGTGGGTCGCGGCGTAGGCTTCCACGCCGTTGAGACGCACTGTGAGCATGGCGCCTTCGTCGTGATTCAGGTGGGGCGGTTCGGCGACGTTCTTGCGCACGGCCAGGTATTGGCCGGATTCGCGCACGTAGCGCAGGGAGAAGAAGTCGGCGGTGGTGCGCAGGGCACTGAAATGCTGCTTGAGTGTGGCGTGGTAGTCGAACATGGGGCCTTCCTTGTGGGCGGCTCGGTGCGGGCAGGCAAACAGAGTAGGCCCGGGCTGGGAGCTGATCAAGGAAAGAGGTTCTGCGGTGTCTGGTCGGGCCTCATCGCGGGCAAGCCCGGCTCCCACATTTTGATTTGTGAACCCAATCAAATGTGGGAGCCGGCTTGCCTGCGATACAGGCACCGCGGTGCTTCAGTTACTGCGCGATTTCACGCAGCGGCTTGCCACGCACCGGTGCATCGCCGGCCACGTAGTAGTCGGCGGTGCTGCGCGGCAGCGGCTGACGGCCACGGATCTTGTCGGCGATTTTCTCGGCGATCATGATCGTCGGCGCGTTCAGGTTGCCAGTGGTGATGATCGGCATGATCGACGCATCCACCACGCGCAGGCCTTGCATGCCATGCACGCGGCCTTCGCCATCCACTACGGCCATTTCGTCGGTGCCCATCTTGCACGAGCAGGACGGGTGGAACGCGGTTTCGGCGTGCTCGCGGATGAACTTGTCCAGCTGTTCATCGGTTTGCACCTCGATGCCCGGGCTGATTTCACGGCCACGGTATTGGTCCAGCGCCGGCTGGGCCATGATTTCACGGGTCAGGCGGATGCCGTCGCGGAATTCCTGCCAGTCCTGTTCGGTGGCCATGTAGTTGAAGAGGATGCTCGGGTAGTCCCGCGGGTTCTTCGACTTCAGTTGCACGCGGCCACGGCTGGGCGAGCGCATGGAACCCATGTGCGCCTGGAAACCGTGCTCCTGCACACCGTTGCTGCCGTTGTAGTTAATCGCCACCGGCAGGAAGTGGTACTGGATGTTCGGCCATTCGAATTCTTCACGGGTACGGATGAAACCGCCCGCTTCGAACTGGTTGCTGGCGCCGATACCGGTGCCGTTGAACAGCCATTCGGCACCGATGGCCGGCTGGTTGTACCAGAGCAGCGACGGGTACAGCGACACGGGCTGGGTGCAAGCATATTGCAGGTACAGCTCAAGGTGGTCCTGCAGGTTCTCGCCGACGCCCGGCAGGTCGTGGACCACCGGGATATCCAGGCTTTCCAGCAATTTGGCCGGGCCGACACCGGAGCGTTGCAGCAGTTGCGGCGAAGCGATGGCGCCGCTGCACACGATGACTTCCTTGCGGGCGCGGGCTTCGACACGCTCCTCTGCCGCGCCGATCAGGTAACGCACGCCCACGGCGCGCTTGCCTTCGAACAGCACTCGGTCGGTGAGCGCGTGGGTGACGATGGTCAGTGTGGAGCGCTTTTTGGCGGTGTCCAGGTAGCCACGCGCGGTGCTGGCGCGACGGCCTTTCGGCGTGACGGTACGGTCCATCGGGCCGAAACCTTCCTGCTGGTAGCCGTTCAGGTCGACGGTGCGCGGGTAACCGGCTTGCACGCCGGCTTCGACCATGGCGTGGAACAGCGGGTTGTTGCCGGCTTTTGGCGTGGTCACGCTGACCGGGCCATCGCCGCCGTGCCAGTCATTGGGGCCGATGTCGCGGGTTTCGGCTTTGCGGAAATACGGCAGGCAGTCCAGGTAGGTCCAGTCTTCCAGGCCTGGCAGTTTGGCCCAGCCGTCGTAGTCCATCGCGTTGCCACGGATGTAGCACATGCCGTTGATCAGCGAGGAGCCGCCCAGGCCCTTACCGCGACCGCATTCCATACGGCGGCCGTCCATGTGCGGCTCCGGGTCGGTCTCGTAGGCCCAGTTGTAGCGGCGGCCTTGCAGCGGGAACGCCAAGGCGGCAGGCATTTGCGTGCGGAAGTCGAAACGGTAGTCGGGGCCGCCGGCTTCCAGCAGCAGGACGGTGACGCCTTCGTCTTCGGTCAGACGGGTCGCCAGGGTGTTACCGGCGGAGCCGGCACCCACAATGATGTAATCGTATTCTTGGGACATTGGATGCACCCTCTTTTGAGATAGTCAGGTCGGGCCTCATCGCGGGCAAGCCCGGCTCCCACAGGGGAACGCAGTCCAAATGTGGGAGCTGGCTTGCCTGCGATAGGGCACTCACAGGCAATACAAGGCTCGGGGCTTAGAACACCGAGGCGTAGTCGCCCAGCTCAACCTGGACCGATTTGATGCGGGTGAAGTTGTTCAGCGAGCTGATACCGTTCTCGCGGCCCACACCGGATTGCTTGTAGCCGCCGACCGGCATCTTGGCGTCGGACTCGCCCCAGGCGTTGATCCAGCAGATACCCGCTTCCAGTTGATGAATCACGCGGTGGGCGCGGTTCAGGTCTTTGGTCACCAGGCCGGCGGCCAGGCCGAAGTCGGTATCGTTGGCGCGGCGGATCACTTCTTCTTCGGTTTCGTAGGTCAGGATCGCCATGACCGGGCCGAAGATTTCTTCACGGACGATGGTCATGTCGTCGGTGCAGTCGGTGAATACGGTCGGGGCCACGAACGCGCCTTTGGCGAACGCGCCGTCGGTGAGACGGTCACCGCCGCACAGCAGGCGGGCGCCTTCGGCCTTGCCTTTGCTGATGTAGCCCAACACGCTTTCCATGTGGGCGAAGCTGACCAGCGGGCCGAAGTTGGTGTTTTCGTCTTCCGGGTTGCCGACGCGAATGCGCGCCACACGCTCGACGATCTTGGCTTCGAATGCCGCTTGCAGGTGCTTGGGCACGAACACGCGGGTGCCGTTGGTGCAGACCTGGCCGGAGCTGTAGAAGTTGGCCATCATCGCAGTGTCGGCGGCGCGGTCCAGGTCGGCGTCGTCGAAGATGATCAGCGGGGACTTGCCGCCCAGTTCCATGGTCACGTCTTTGAGCGACGAGCTGGAAGCGCTGGCCATGACTTTCTTGCCGGTGTCGGTACCGCCGGTGAACGAAACTTTCTCGATGCGCGGGTGCTCGGTCAGCCAGGTGCCGACTTCACGGCCGCTGCCGGTCAGTACGTTGAACACGCCCGCCGGAACACCGGCCTCGGTGTAGATCTCGGCCAGTTTCAGGGTGGTCAGCGAGGTGACTTCGCTCGGCTTGAAGATCATCGCGTTGCCGGCGGCCAGGGCTGGTGCGGATTTCCACAGGGCGATCTGGATCGGGTAGTTCCACGCGCCGATACCGGCGACCACGCCCAGCGGCTCGCGGCGGGTGTAGACGAACGAGGTGGTGCGCAGCGGGATTTGCTCGCCTTCGATGGCCGGCACCAGGCCTGCGTAGTATTCCAGCACGTCGGCGCCGGTGACGATGTCGACGTATTTGGTTTCGGAGAAGGCTTTGCCGGTGTCCAGGGTTTCCAGGGCGGCCAGTTCGTTGTTGCGCTCGCGCAGGATTTCGACGGCGCGACGCAGGATGCGCGAACGCTCCATGGCGGTCATGGCGGCCCAGATTTTCTGGCCTTTTTCGGCGCTGACCACGGCGCGTTCGACGTCGTCTTTGGTGGCGCGTTGTACTTGGGCGAGGACTTCACCGTTAGCCGGGTTGATGGCTTCGAAGGTGGCGTCGCTGCTGGCGTCGCTGTAGCCGCCGTCAATGTAGAGTTTTTGCAGTTCGAAACGGGCCATAAAGTCCTCGCAAGTGCATAAGTGGTTGGCGCGGTTCGGGCGTTGAGCGGTTATGTGTGCTCTAACGTACCCTGCTTGGCCAATTGGAAATCCATGTATTCGTAAGCGATCCGTTGCGCCTGCTCCGTGTCGAAAGCGTCTCCCGACAGGGCGCCGCGCAACCACAAACCGTCGATCAGGGCCGCCAGGCCTCGGGCTGCCTTGCGTGCGCGCGGCAGCGGCAGCACTCGGCGGAACTGGCAGCACAGGTTGGAATACAGACGTTGATCGTTGATCCGCTGCAACCGGTGCAATGACGGGTGGTGCATGCTGGTGGCCCAGAAGGCCAGCCAGGTTTTCATTGCCGGGCCATTGACCTGGCTGGCGTCGAAGTTGCCTTCGATAATCACCTGGAGGTGCGCCCGCGGGCTGTCATCCTTCAGGGCGCGCCTGCGTTCGTGGACGTTGTCGATCAGCGCGTTCATCAGGTAACGCATGGTCGCTGCGATCAGGCCGTTCTTGTCCTGAAAGTAGTGGCTGATGATGCCGTTCGAGACGCCGGCCAAACGAGCGATCAGCGCAATGCTGGCGTCCCCCATTCCGACCTGATCGATGGCCGTCAACGTGGCTTCGATCAACTGCTGGCGGCGTATGGGTTGCATACCGACCTTGGGCATGTAGCACCTCTCCTTAGGCCTTCCGGCGGGCGACAACGTCCGTCGGCTTGGAGGCCAGTCTATTTTGTTTTGATTGAACGTTCAATCAACAAAGAATAAGATCTGCGACAAATGGTCGCTGCCTACAGGTATTTCCTACGTGTGAGCGTCGACATCTGACACCTGTCAAACCCTTTGAAACCGCCCTGGCCATGGCTCTGGCGGGGTTCAGAGGTTTTCGGGGTGTCTTTATAACACCCGTCCGTCGACTGCCGAAAAATCGATGTCCCGGGATAACCGTTGCCTTGTGTTTCTCTCTCGCACTGCCCGGAGCATCTGCGCCATGAGTTCTGCTTCTCTTATAAAAACCCCGCCGGAAAAGGTGCGGGTAAACGGTTGGGTGTTCTACACCTCCACCGCGTTGATTCTGCTGTTGACGGCCATTCTGATCATCGCCCCGCAAGAAGCCGGACGCCTGCTCGGCGTGGCCCAGGCGTGGCTGTCGAAAAGCTTCGGCTGGTACTACATGGTGGTCATCGCCGCCTACCTCGTGTTCGTGGTCGGCCTGGCGTTTTCCTCGTACGGCAAGTTGAAACTGGGCAGCAAGGACGACACCCCGGACTTCAGTTACGGCGCCTGGGCCGGCATGCTGTTCTCGTCGGGCATCGGCATTTCGCTGCTGTACTTCGGCGCGTCGGAGCCCCTGGACCACTACTTCAACCCGCCGGAAGGCGCCGCGGCCAGCAATGGCGCTGCACGCCAGGCGTTGCAACTGACCTTCCTGCACTGGGGCCTGCACGGCTGGGCGATCTATGCCCTGGTCGGCCTGGCCGTGGCGTACTTTGCCTATCGGCACAACCAGCCGTTGGCCCTGCGCTCGGCGCTGTACCCGCTGGCGGGCGAGCGTTGGGTCAAAGGCGCGGCCGGCCACGCGGTGGACGGTTTCGGCATGTTCGTGACCCTGCTGGGCCTGGTGACCAACCTGGGCATCGGTTCGATGCAGGTATCCTCGGGCCTCGAGAACCTGTTCGGCATGCAGCACAGCAACACCAACCTGCTGATCGTGATCATCGTGATGAGCACCGTGGCGACCATCGCTGCCGTGTCGGGTGTGGAGAACGGCATTCGCCGCCTGTCCAACCTCAACATCGTATTGTTCAGCGGTCTGTTGATCTTTGTGCTGTTGTTCGGCCCGACCCTGCACCTGCTCAACGGCTTTGTGCAGAACATCGGCGACTACATGAACGGCCTGGTGCTGAAAACTTTCGACCTCTATGTGTACGAAGGCGACGCCGACAAGACCGAGCGCTGGATGGGCCTGTGGACCCTGTTCTACTGGGCCTGGTGGATTTCCTGGGCGCCATTCGTGGGCATGTTCATCGCACGTATTTCCCGTGGTCGCACCGTGCGCGAGCTGGTGGCCGGCGTGCTGTTGATTCCACTGGGCTTTACCCTGGCGTGGCTGTCGATCTTCGGTAACTCGGCGCTGGACCTGGTACTCAACCACGGTGCGGTGGAGCTGGGCAAGACGGCGCTGGAGCAACCCTCCATGGCCATCTACCAACTGCTTGAGCATTACCCGGCGTCGAAAGTCGTGATCGGCGTGTCGATCTTCGTCGGCTTCGTGTTGTTCCTGACCCCGGCGGATTCCGGCGCGGTGATGATGGCCAACCTGTCCTGCAAGGGCGGCAACGTCGATGAGGACGCACCGCACTGGCTGCGGATCTTCTGGTCGGTGGTCATCACCCTCGTCACCATCGGCCTGTTGTTCGCCGGTAACTTCGAAGCCATGCAAACCATGGTGGTGCTGGCGGGGCTGCCGTTCTCTGTGGTGCTGATCTTCTTTATGTTCGGTTTGCACAAAGCCATGCGCCAGGACGTGGCGGTCGAACAGGAGCAGGCGCAGTTGGCCGAGCGGGGGCGCCGTGGTTTCAGCGAGCGTCTGACCGCGCTGGACCTGCAACCGAGCCAGGGCACCGTGCAACGCTTTATGGACAAACACGTCACGCCGGCGCTGGAAGAAGCCGCGACCGCGTTGCGTGACCAGGGGCTGGAAGTGCAGACGCTGCTGGGTAAATCCAAGCGTTGCATCGGTGTGCGTATCGAGATGGAAGAGGGCAACCCGTTTGTCTACGAAGTGAGCCTGGATGCTTACTCCTCGGCACCGACCGATCTGCCCGAAGAAGAGCGCACGCGCTATTACCGCGCCGAGGTCTACCTGCACAACGGACCTCAGGAGTACGACCTGATGGGCTTCGCCCAGGAACAAATCACCCGGGACGTGCTCGATCAGTTTGAAAGCCATCGGCAGCTCCTTGGCCGGGTCTATAGCTGATAGTTGAAGCAAGCGGCGCCGTCACTGGCGCCGCCTTCTCAAGACTGCAATGCACTGTGGGAGCTGGCTTGCCTGCGATAGCTTTGGTGAATTCACTACAGC
>NZ_JBSVWB010000063.1:0-32790 GCF_054071795.1 Pseudomonas sp. SDO5271_S396 | reverse complement strand
AACAGGTCACCACCCTGCACTTCGTGCCGTCGATGCTGCGCGCGTTTGTCGAGGAACCGAGCCTGTCTGCCTGCACCAGCCTGCGACAGGTGTTTGCCAGCGGTGAAGCCTTGCCCGTCGATCTGGTCCAGCGCTTTATGGGTCAACACCCGGCGGCGCTGGTCAACCTGTATGGCCCCACCGAAGCGGCCATCGATGTCTCGGTATGGCGTTGCTCGGTGAATGACCAACGGGTGCCCATCGGTAAACCGATTGCCAACCTGCACTTGCATATTCTTGACGAGGCCCAGCAGCCATTGCCGATCGGCAGCATTGGCGAGCTGTACATCGGCGGTGTCGGCGTGGCGCGCGGTTACCTGAAACGTGACGACCTGACCGCCGAGCGTTTCCTCACAGTCCGTGGCGAGCGCTTGTACCGTACCGGCGACCGTTGCCGCTTCCTGGCCGATGGCAATATCGAGTACCTGGGGCGCCTCGACCATCAGGTCAAGCTGCGTGGGCAACGTATCGAACTGGGTGAAATCGACGCCGTGCTGTTGGCCCAGCCGGGCATTACCGGCGCCTGCACACTGGTGCTCGACAACCGCCTGGTGGCGTTCTACAGCAGCCAGACCGTTCAGGCCGACCTCGGCGCGCCGCTCAGCGCCGAACTGCCGGCCTATATGGTCCCGGTGGTCTGGGTCAAGGTGCCGAGCCTGCCGTTGACCACCAACGGCAAACTCGACCGCAAGGCCCTGGCGGCGTGGCCATTGCCGCAGCCCCAGGAGGTGCTGGTCGCACCGCGCAACGCGCTGGAAAGCCTGATCTGCCGTTTGATCGGCGAACTGCTCGGCGACAGCCTCACCGGCGGCCGTGCCGTGGGCACCAGCGACAGTTTCTTCGCCCTGGGCGGCGACTCGATCCTCGGCCTGAAACTGATCGCACAACTGCGTGAACAGGGTTACGCACTGACGCCCAAAGACCTGTTCCGCGCCCAGACTCCTGCGGCACTGGCCCTGGTCACCCAGCCGCTGCTGACGGTGGCCGAGCAAGGCGAAGTGACCGGTGCGATGCCGTTGATGCCGCTGCACCAGTGGTTCTTCGACCAACAGCAACCCCAGGCCGCGTACTGGAACCAGGCCGTGCTGGCCGACAGCGACCGTGCCTTGCAACCGGCGCTGGTGCAGGCGGCACTGGACCGCCTGGTGGCCCACCATGATGCACTGCGCCTGCGTTTCAGCCAGGTCGATGGGCAGTGGCTGGCCCACATCGCACCAGCGATGCCGGCGGCATTGACGCTCGTCACCGAGCCTGAGCAGTTGCACCAGGTTGCGCAGGGCCTGGACCTGCAACACGGCCCGCTGTTCGCCGCCGCGCTGCTGGACGGCGAGCCGCAGCGCCTGTACCTGGTGGCCCATCACCTGGTGGTGGATGCGGTGTCCTGGACACCCTTGCTGGAAGACTTCCAGCGCCTGTATGACGCACTGCAACAGGGCAACCCGGCCACCTTGCCGGCCAAAACCACCGCGTACCGGCACTGGGCCGAGCAGTTGCACGCCCATGGGGCCAAGATCAGCGCCGAACGGCCTTACTGGGCGGCGCAGCACGCCAACCGGCCACTGCCACAGGCCAGCGTCGCCGAACGCCAGACCCTGACAACCCAGTGGGACGCCACTCGCACACACCAATGGCTGACCGAAGCCCATACAGCCTATCGCACCCAGCCCGAAGAGCTGCTGATAGCGGCACTGGTCGCCACCCTGGCTGAAGTCGAGCGGCGCAGCGACATCGTGGTCGACCTGGAACGCCATGGCCGTGATGCGCCGTTCGAAGGCCTGGACGTGAGCCGCACCGTGGGCTGGTTCACCACCCTGTTCCCGTTGCGCGTGAGTGCAAGCGGCAGCGTCAGTGATTGGGTGCGCCAGGCCAAGGAAGCCTTGCGCGGCGTACCGGGCCAGGGGCTCGGCTACGGTTTGCTGCGCCTGCGCGGCGAATTGCCGGCTGGCGGCGGTGACGTGTTGTTCAACTACCTCGGCCACGAGCAGGCCCCCCAAGGCTGGTTGCGCGCCAGCACGCTGGCAGCGCCGCCGGAGGTCTCGCCGGCCAACCGCGTGAGCCATGCCCGTGAAGTGGTGGCCTGGCTGGAAGACGGCGTGCTGCGGGTGCAGTGGCATACGGTCAGTGCGGACACCGACCGTCACCTGCCCGCGCGCCTGCTGGAGCATTTGCAGGCGCTGCTCGAACACTGCCTGGACCCGCAGGCCGGCGCCCTGATGCCGTCCGATTTCCCGCTGGCCAAGGCGCTGAATCAAAAGTCCCTGGACACGTTGCTGGGCAAGCTCAAGAGCAAACCGACTTCCTGAAACCGCTGCGCAGCGGTTTCCCCAAGCATTTGAAATGGATCGCCAAAGCATGAACAACATTGAAGACATCTACTCCCTTTCGCCGACCCAGCACGGTTTGCTGTTTCATACGGTGGTCGAGCCGGATTCGCGGGTGTACTACCAGCAACTGAGCCTGGAAATGAACGGCCCGCTGGATTTGGCCGCATTCCGCGCGGCCTGGCAGGCGCTGATGCAACGCCACGCTGTGCTGCGCAGCGCATTTCTGTGGGAAGACCTCGACGACGCCTACCAGGTGGTGCAAAGCGATCTCGACCTGCCCTTGACCGAACTGGACTGGCAAGGCCAGGCCGACACCCGCACCGCCCTGCAACACCTGGCACTGGAGCAGCGCACACAACCGCTGGAGCTTAATGACGCACCGCTGATGCGCCTGGCCCTGGTGCGCCTGGAAACACAGCGCTGGCACCTGATCTGGACCTTCCATCACATCATCATGGATGGCTGGAGCGTCGGCATCGCGATCCAGGAATGGCTCGCGCTCTACTACGAGCAGGCCCACGGGCGCCCGGCCAACCTGCCGCCGACCCGCGCCTACCGTGACTACATCGCCTGGCTCGCCGAGCAGGACATGGCCGCCACCGAAGGTTTCTGGCGCGAGCAGTTGCAGGATGTCAGCGAACCCACGCCCCTGCCCGACTTCGGCCTGCGTCTGAGTACGCCGACCGACGCCCCCTGCGCCGAGCGGGAACACCGTCTGGAAGTGGCCGAAACCGAACAGCTGTCGCAATTTGCGCGCCGCCACAACCTGACCCTCAACACCCTGATCCAGGGCGCGTGGGCACTGCTGCTGGGCCAGCATGCGGGGCGTGACGACGTGATCTACGGCGTGACCGTGGCCGGTCGTCCGGAAAACCTGGCGGCCATCGACAGCACCGTGGGTCTGTTCATCAACACCCTGCCCTTGCGCGTGCAGTGGAGCGAAGGCCCGACGCTGGTGGACTGGTTGCAGCAGTTGCAACAGGCCAACAGCGACCTGCGCCACCACGCCTACCTGCCGCTGGGTAAGCTCAAGTCGATGAGCAAGATCGCCGCCGAACGCGCGCTGTTCGACTCGATCCTGGTGTTCGAAAACTTCCCGGTCACCGACGCCCTCAACCAGGACGCCGGTGGCCTGAGCTTTGCCGATCCGAATCGCGACGCGGCCAGCGACGGGCTGACCCTGACCCAGGGCCGCAACCACTTCCCGCTGTCACTGATCGTGGTGCCGGGCGAACAGTTGCACTATCTGTTCAGCTACAACCGCAGCCGCTTCAGCGACGCCGAAATCGCGCAGCTTTCCCGGCAATTACGCGCCGTCTTGCTGGCGATGGCGGCACAGCCGGATTGCCGCGTGGCTGAGCTCGACTGGTTGAGCGCTGAAGAACGTCAACACGTGCACAACCTCGGGCGTGGCGCATCGTTGGCGGTGCCCGACGCCTGCCTGCACCAGCGCTTCGAACAGCAGGTGGCGGCCAACCCCGATCGATTGGCGGTCCGTGACCGCCTAGGCGCCTTGAGTTACCGCGAGCTGGATCAACGCGCCAACCGCCTCAGCCAATATCTGCGGGCACAGGGCATCGGCAGCGATAGCCTGGTGGCGCTGGCACTGGAGCGCAGCAACGATTTCGTAATCGCGCTGCTTGCCACCCTGAAGGCCGGCGCGGCGTATCTGCCGCTGGACTTGAAGCAACCCGCCGGGCGCCTGGCCGATGTGCTGCAAGACAGCCGCGCGGCACTGCTGATCGGTGCGGCCCCATCGCCGTTGTTGAACGGCCTGGCCGCCCACACGCCGCTGCTGTGCCTGGCCGAACAGGCCGAGGCCATCGCCGCATTGGCGGACACCGCGCCGGCTGTCGTCCATCGTGCGGACGCAGCGGCCTACGTGATCTACACCTCGGGCTCCACCGGCACGCCCAAAGGCGTGGTGGTGGAACACCGCGCCATCGTCGACTATCTGACGGCGGTGCACGACGTCCTCAACCCACCGGCGGGTGCACGCTACGGTCTGCTGTCGAGCGTGGCGGCGGACCTCGGTCATACCCAATTGTTCGGCGCCCTGTGCACCGGCGGCAGCCTGTTGCTGGTGGATGACGACAGCGGCTTCAGCCCGTTGGCCCTGGCCGAGCTGTTCAGCCAGCATCCGGTGGACGTGCTGAAAATCACCCCGAGCCACCTCAGCGGCCTGTTGCAGGCGCTGCCCGATGCGCGCTTGTTGCCCAAGGCGCTGCTGGTGTTCGGCGGCGATGCCCTGAGCCCGGCGCTGCTGGCCCAGGTCAACGGCCTGGCGCCACAGCTGCGGGTGTTCAACCACTATGGCCCGAGCGAAGCGACGGTCGGCGCGATTGCCACCGCCCTCAGCCCCGGCCAGCGCAGCATTGCCCTGGGTCGCCCGCTGCCGAACCGACGCCTGCGGGTGGTGGATGCCCGGGGCCAGGACGTGGCCAGCGGGATCAGCGGCGAACTGCTGATCAGCGGCGCACTGGCGCGGGGTTACCTGCACCGTGACGACCTCACCACCGAACGCTTCCACAACGACGATGAGGGTCAACGCTGGTACCGCACCGGTGACCGCGTACGCTGGCTGGTAGACGGCCAATTGGCGTTCCTGGGCCGGGTCGACAGCCAGGTGAAGATTCGTGGCAATCGCCTGGAACTGGGCGAAGTCGAAGCCCAGATCAAGCGCCTGTCGCCGTTGATCGAACAGGCCGTGGTGCGCGCCGTCGAACTGGACGGCAGCCTGCGCCTGGTGGCCTGGCTGGTGGCTAGCCAGTCGCTGTCGCCGGTCAAACTGCGTAACGACCTCGGCACCCGCGTGCCGGATTACATGGTGCCGGCGCACTTCATCACCCTGGATGAACTGCCCCTGACCCGCAACGGCAAGCTGGACGTCCAGCGCCTGCCGCTGCCGCACAAGGCGAACGACGACAGCGCCACCCACGTGGCGCCGCGCAACGACGTCGAAAGCCTGCTGGCGACGATCTGGCAGGACGTGCTCCAGCGCGAACAGGTGGGCGTGCACGACAACTTCTTCGCCATTGGCGGCGACTCGATCCTGAACTTGCAGATCATCGCCCGGGCCAATCAGCAAGGGCTCAAGCTCACCCCGCGCCAGTTGTTCGAAAACCGCACCATCGCCGACATCGCCCGCGTACTGGGCGCCGATGCCAGCCACTCGGTGGCCGAACAACGGGCCGACGGCTACGCCTTGCCGTTGGGCGCCGGCCAGCGTGCGCGCCTGGAGCAAAACGCCCTGGCGGCCACCTGGCGCTGCGTAGCCCTGCCCCAGGCCCTTGACCGCGAACTGCTCGGCCAGGCCCTCGCCGCCCTGCAACAACAGCATCAGGCATTGCGTCTGGCCCTCGACGGCGATGGGCAGCAGCGCGTGCTGGTGGCACCCAAAGCCGCGTCGATCAGCCAGGGCAGCTACGTGCCGGAACAATTGCAGGCACTGGCCCAGGCCGGTGTCGACAGCCTGGACCCGACCGCCGGGCAAACCCTGCATGCCAGCCTGCTGAGTGCTGACGGCCAGCACTGCGTATTGCTCGCCGCGTCGCCCTTGTGCCTGGATGAAGCCTCGTGGCCGTTGCTGCTCAGCGACCTCAACCTGGCGCTGGGGCAACTGCTGTACCAGCGACCGGTGCGGCTGTCTTACGCTGGCGGCAATTTCACGCCGTGGGTCCGCCATCAACAAGCCCATGCCGAGGGCGATGCGCTGGATGACGCCTGGGAACACTGGCTGCAATACGCCGGCATGGACACCCTGCAACTGCCCCACAGCCCGCAGCCGAGCCAGGTGGTCGAGCAACGTTTGAGCGCCGACCTCTCAGGCGAGCTCAAACGCCTGGCCGAACGCCTGCATCTGGACTGGAACAGCCTGTTGGCCACTGCCGTGGCCGAACAATGCCGCGCTGTCGCGGGCGACGGCTTGCTCGCCCTGGACCTGCACGCCGCACGCCCGGTGGCGGAGCGCCTGCCGGTCAATGCGCCTATCGTGCTGGCCGACCTCGAACCGCAGCGCATCCTCGGTGCCCTGGACCTGGCCGTGCGGGTGTTTCTGCAGACCGACGGCGCCACCGCGCTGCAACGCTTGCAGGCGATCACCGCGCAATTGCGCGCCTACCCGCAGCACGGCGCGGATTACGCAGCCCTGCGCTACCTGTCGGACAACACCTATTTGCAGGAGCCGTTGCGCGACCTGCCGGCGGCGCCGATTGCCATTCACTGGCGCGGCGACTTCGACAGTCATCGTGAGTCGCGCGGCCTGCTCGGCGCGGTGACCGCCGCCAATGCCCCTACGCCTTCTGCCCATGCCTTGCGCCTCGACGCCCACTGGCAGAACGGCCAATTGCACCTGCGTTGCGAAGGTGCACTGGCGCGCGACTGGGCGCCGCAATTGATCGAACGCCTGAGCGCGCTGGCGACCTTGCTCAAGGAGACCGACCTGCGTCCGGCCAGCGAAGCCTTCCCGTTGTGTCACGCCCAGGCCGCGAGCCTGGCGAGCGAACCACTGGACTGGGCGAACCTGGAGGATGTCTACCCACTCTCCTCCATGCAACAGGGCATGTTGCTGCACACCTTGCTGCAACCCCACAGCGGCATCTACCTGATGCAGCAACGCTACAGCTGGGACGGCGCGTTGCAGCGCCCGGCCATGGAAGCCGCGTGGCAGCTGTTCCTCGAACGGCACCCGATGATGCGCACCGCATTCTGGTGGCAGGACGATCACGCGCCGTTGCAATGCGTGTACCGCAACACCCCGGCGGCCTTCGACTGGCAGGACCTGCGTCACCTGGATGACGCCGCGCAGCACGCGGCGATGGACCAGGCCCTGGAAGCCCAGCGCGTGCAGGGCTTCGACATGGCCAGCGCGCCACTGACCCACCTGCGGGTGTTCCAGCTCGACGACCGCCGTTTCGCCGTGGTGCGCAGCTTCCACCATATCCTCACCGATGCCTGGTGCTTCGGCCTGTTGATGGAAGACCTGCTGGCGATTTATCAGGCCCAGGTACGCCAGGAGCCGGTGGCACGTCCGCGCCTGCGCTCGTTCCGTGGCTACATGAGCTGGCTGGAACGCCAGGATCAGGCCGCCGCACTGGCTTTCTGGCAAACCGAGCTGCAAGGCTTCAGCGAGCCGACCCCGTTGCACGTGGACAGCGCCCTCGCCCGTCCAGAGCAAGCGCCGGAAGCAGTGGGTGATGTCGACCGTACCTTGAGCATCAGCCAGACCCAGCGGCTACAGCAGCTGTGCCAACACTACCAACTGACACCCAACACCTGGATCCAGGGCGCCTGGGCTCTGTTGTTGTCACGCTACAGCGGCCAGCGCGACGTGCTGTTCGGCGTGACCGTCGCCGGTCGCCCCACCGACCTGGCGGGTGTCGAAGAAATGGTCGGGCTGTTCATCAACAGCTTGCCGTTGCGCGTCGATGTGGACCCCGAGGCCCGGGTGGCGGACTGGCTGCAAGCGTTGCTGTCCCACAACGCCCGCCTGCGCGAGCACGAAAGCGCCTCGCTGGTGGATATCCAGCGCAGCAGCCAGGTGCCGCGCGGCCAGCAGCTGTTCGACAGCCTGGTGGTGTTCGAAAACGCCCCGCTGGACATCAGCAGCGTGCAACTGGACGCCTTCAGCATCGATATCTACGAAGACCGCGTACACACCAACTTCCCGATGACGGTAGTGCTGTACCCCGGCGACCGCCTGGGCATTCGCCTGTCCTACGACAACCAGCGGTTCAGTACCGACACGGTGGAGCGCATGCTCGGTCACCTGACGCAGTTGCTTTCCAGCATGCTCGACGCGCCGGAGGCCACCTTGGCCAGCCTGGCCATGCTACCGGCTGCCGAACGCCGGCAATTGCAGGTGGACTGGAACCACAGCGCGGTCGATTTCCCGTTGAACGAAGGCTACGCCGCGTTGTTTGCCGAACAGGTGCGCCGCCGACCTGAGCAAGTCGCGGCGGTTGATCAGCAGCAGTCGTTGACCTACGCCGAGCTGGACCGGCGCGCCAATGCCGTCGCCCACGCCTTGCAAACGGCAGGCGCCGGGCCTGAGACCCTGGTGGCGCTGTTCGCCGCACGCGGCCTTGAATTGCTCACGCTGATGATCGGCACACTCAAGGCTGGCGCGGCGTTCCAGGCCCTGGACATCCAGCAGCCGGCGAAGCGCCTGGCCGAATTGCTCGACCTGGGTGAAGCCCCGCTGCTGTTGGTGTGCGAACACGCCACCGGCGTGCTGGACGACGTACTGCCGAAAACCCTCAAGCAACCCACCTGCCTGGTCGCGCAGACGCTGTGGCAAGGCGAGGCCAAGCCGGCGGTGCAGTACGCGCACACGCCTGACCAACTGGCTTATGTGATTTTCACCTCCGGCTCCACCGGCACCCCCAAGGGCGTGATGGTGGAACAGCGCGGCATGCTCAATAACATCTTCGGCAAGGTGCCGGCCCTGGGCCTGGGCGAACACGACCGGATCGCCCAGACCGCTTCGCCGGCCTTCGATATCTGCGTATGGCAGTTCCTCGCCGCGCCGCTGGTGGGCGCGACCGTGCAGATCCTGCCGGACGCTCAGGCCCACGACCCGGTGGCGCTGCTCGATGCAGTGCAAGACCTGCAACTGACCCTGCTGGAAACCGTGCCGGCGCTGATTCGCGGCATGCTCCAGGAAGCACGCCCGGAACACCGCCTGACACACCTGCGCTGGCTGCTGCCGACCGGCGAAGCGCTGCCGCCGGCGTTGGCCCAGGACTGGTTCGCGCGTTTCCCGGCGATCCCGCTGATGAACGCCTATGGTCCGGCGGAATGCTCGGACGACGTGACGTTCTACCCGATCACCACCGCACCGGGCGATGACTGCCTGCATATGCCGATTGGCCGCCCGACCGCGAACAATCAGGTGTTTGTCCTGGATGCCGACCTGCGCATGGTGCCCATCGGCGTACCGGGCGAGCTGTGCATCGGCGGCGTCGGCGTAGGCCGTGGCTACCTGCGCGATCCGCAGCGCACCCGCGAAGCCTTTGTAACGCACCCGTTCGAGCCTGGCGCGCGTCTGTACCGCAGTGGCGACATTGGCCGTCTGCGCGCCGATGGCGTGATCGAATACCTGGGTCGCCGTGACCAGCAAGTGAAGATTCGCGGCCATCGCATCGAATTGGGCGAGATCGAAAACCGCCTGATGCAGCACCCGGCGGTGGACAGCGCGGCCGTGTTGGCGCTGCCCGACAGCCGAGGCGCGCTGCAACTGGTGGCCTGGTACGTACTCGATGCCAGCGCCGGGCTGGGCGGGCAAACAGCGCAACAGGCGTTGACCGCGCACCTGGCCGGGCAACTGGCGGCGTATATGGTGCCGGCGCGCTGGATCAGCCTGGCGCAGTTGCCGCTGAGCCCCAACGGCAAGGTCGACCGCCGTGCCCTCGCCGCCCTGGACGTGGTCCACGCCGAGCCGGCCGAAGGCGTGTCGGTGGCACCGCGCACACCGACCGAGCAGGTGCTGGCCGCGCTTTGGCAAGAAATCCTCAGCGTCGATCAGGTCAGCGTGCATGACGACTTTTTTGCCATCGGCGGCCATTCATTGCTGGCCACCCAGGTGCTGTCGCGCATCCGCCGGCGCCTGAACGTGCACCTGCCGCTGCGCACGCTGTTCGAGGGCGGCACCCTGGAGCAGTTGGCACAGACGGTCGATCAGCACGCCCGGGAGCTGGACGACAGCGAGATTCTGCCGGTACCGCGCAACCAGACCCTGCCGCTGTCCTACAGCCAGCAACGCCTGTGGTTCCTCGACCGTTTCGAAGGCCCGAGCGCGGCGTACAACATGTCCAGCGTGGTGCGCCTGCGTGGCGCGCTGGATATCGCGGCGCTGCAAAACGCGCTGCAACGCGTGCTGGAGCGTCACGAATCACTGCGCACCGGCTTCCAGCTCAAGGGGGATCAACCTTGCCAGGTGATCCATGAAGCGACACCGCTGGACCTGACGCCTCGCCACATCGAGCCCCAGGCGCTGCAAGCGGCGATCGACCAACAGGCGGCGCTGCCGTTCGACCTGCAACAGGCGCCGATGCTGCGCGCGCAATTGCTGCGCGTGGGTGAGGACGACCATGTGCTGCAACTGGTGCTGCACCACATCGCCACCGATGCCTGGTCCATGGGCATTCTGATCCAGGAGCTGATCACCGGTTACCAGGCCTATTCCAGCGGCTCGACACCGGTGTATACGGCGCTGCCGATCCAATTCGCCGACTACGCCCACTGGCAACGCAGCGAAGCGCAACAACGCCAACTGGCGCGCGCCATCGATTACTGGCGCCGCCAGCTCGACGGCGCGCCCACCTTGATCCCGTTGCCGCTGGACGCTCCGCGCCCGACACAGCCGGACTATCAAGGCGCGGTGTTGACACAGCACTTCAGCCCGGCCCACACCCAGGTGCTCAAGGCTTACGCCCAGCAGCACCGGGCGACGCTGTTCATGGTGCTGCTCAATGCGTTCAACAGCCTGCTGCAGCGGGCCACCGGCAGCCACGACTTTATCGTCGGCACCGACCTCGCCAACCGCGAACACCCGGCGCTGGAAAACCTCATCGGGTTCTTCGTCAACGTGTTGCCGATCCGTGCGCGCTTGAGTGAGTCCGACAGCTTCGACAGCCGCCTGCAACGCCTGCGGGACGACTGCCTGGCCGCCTTCCAGCACCAACAAGTGCCGTTCGACAAGCTGGTGGAAGCCCTGCAACCGCCGCGCACACCGGGGGTCAACCCGCTGGTGCAGGTGTTGTTCGTGATGCAGAACACACCACAAGGCACGGCCACGTTGTCGGGGCTGGAGGTGGAACACCTGGAACCGCGTCAGGAAACCAGCAAGTTCGACCTCGCGGTATTTGTCGAGGAGGACGAAACCGGCCTGAACGTACGCTGGGTGTACCGCACCAGCGTGTTGCAGGCGCAGACCGTTGCCCGCCTGGAACAAGGTTTCGAGCAACTGGTGCAACAGCTGACCCTGGACGACTGGGCGTGGCGCCTTGACGGCGACAGCGCCGCGGTTGCCGTGGTGGCGGATGAGGCGCAAGCCCGCAGTGCGCGCAAACTGTCGAAGATGAGCAAACTCAAGCAGACCCGCGCCACCGCCGTGAGCCAACTGGCCCATGAACAGGTGCGCACGCGTACCCTGAGCGACACGCAGCCGCTGCCACTGGTGATCGAACCGCTGTTGGCCGATCTCGACCCGGTGCACTGGGCCGAGCAGGCACGGGACTGGATCAACGCACAGTTGCGCACCCATGGCGGCTTGTTGTTCCGCGGTTTCAACCTGCCGGACGCGAGTGCTTTCGAGCAGTTCGCCCAGGCCATCGAGCCGGACCTGTACGGCACCTACGGCGACCTGCCGAAAAACACCTCGGGCAAGAACATCTACCACTCCACGCCGTACCCGGAACAGCACATGATCCTGTTCCACAACGAAAGCTCGCACCTGCCGCAATGGCCGCGCAAGCAGTGGTTCTTCTGCGAAATCCCGGCACCCAAGGGCGGCTGCACGCCGATTGTCGATTGCCGCCAGGTGCTGGCGCAGTTGCCGCCGGCCATCGTCGAACGCTTGCAGGCCCTGGGCCTGCTGTATGTGCGGCACTTCACCGACAAACTGGACGTGCGCTGGCAGGACTTCTTCAAGACCGAGCAACGCGAGGAAGTCGAGCGTCAGTGCCGGCAATCGGGCATGCGCTGGGAATGGCTGGGCGACGACAACCTGAAGATTGCCCAGTATTGCCCGGCCATCGTCGAACACCCCGACACCGGCGAGCGTTCGTTCTTCAACCAGGTGCAGTTGCACCACAGCGCCTGCCTGGAGCCGGAGGTGCGTGCCAACCTGATCAAGCTGTTTGGCGAGGGCAACTTGCCGCGCAACGTGTATTACGGCGACGGCAGCGTGATCGAGGATGCGGTGATGGACGTGATTGGTGCCGCGTACGAAGCCTGCGCCGTGCGTTTTGCCTGGCAAAAAGGCGACATGGTGATGCTCGACAATATGCTGGTGGCCCACGCCCGCGACCCGTTCGAGGGTGAGCGCAAGATCTGCGTGGCCATGGGGCAAATGATGAATCGTGAACAACTGCAAGGTGTGGGGGAACAGGCATGAGCCAGTACGAGCAGCAAGCGGCATTCGCCCTGTCCCCGCAGCAGCGCAGCCAGTGGCTGGCGAATGCGCCGCCGGCACGCTTGAGCGTGCAAGTTCGCGGTGCGGCGGCACTGGCAGGCCTGCGCGAACGGCTGGCGGCACTCACCGACTGTCACGACGCGTTGCGTTTGCAGGCACGGCCCCAGCCCGGCTTGCAGGTGCCGTTGCAAAGCGTGGCGGCGGCTCCGTCCATCAGCCTTGAAGTAGAGGCGCTGGCGGACGATGTGCAGCAGGTCACCGTGCAATTGCCGGCACTGGCCGCCGACCGTGGCACCCTGCTGCGCCTCGCCCGGGCCTTGGGTTCGGCGCAAGCGCCGCAGCCCGACGACGAGGCCATGACCTACACCCAGTACAGCGCCTGGGTGCACGACCTGCAAACCGACGAAGACGCTGAACTGGGCCGACAATTCTGGGTCGACCTGGCACTGGGTGAGTCAGCCGGCAGCGAATTGCTGTACCGCGAGGTACGCAACGATGCGCACGCGGTGTTGCTGACCACCTCGGCCAGCGTTTCCCCTGAGTTGAGTGTGGCGCTGCGACGCCAATCCGCCCCGGTCGAACAGGTGCTGATGAGCGCCTGGGCCGTGTTGCTGCAACGCTTGAGCGCCACCGACAGCCCAAGCCTGACCCTGAACTGGGTGCATGACTGCCGCGACGACTATGAGGAACTCGCCGACTGCTGGGGGTTGTTCGCCAAGGCGCTGCCCCTGCCCTGGCAGCCCGCGCCTGAGAGCACCTTCGGCCAGCGCTTGACGACGCTGCAGGCACTGTGTGAACAGGCCATCGAATGGCAGGAGTACTCGCCGCCCGTCGACACCGTCGCGTTTGGCTTCCAGTGGGCCGCTGATGTGGCTGGCTCGCTCAAGATCACCGCGCTGGAGGCGAACCCTGCCGGCATGGAATTGCTGCTGATCGCGCAAGACCAGGGCAACGGCGCTTATCGCCTCGATCTGTGCCATCAGGCCAACCGCTACAGCGTGCAGGCCGCCGAAACCCTGCTGGAGCAACTGCAATCGTTGCTGCTCGACGCACTGAACCATCCGGCCAAGCCGCTGGCGGAGCTGTCGCTGCATGCGCCGCGTTTTGCGCAGGTATTGGCCGCGTGTGAAACCACGGGCGCGCCGGGGTTCGTCAGCGTGCCTGCGCGCTTCAACGAGACTGCCACGGGTTTTGCCGATCACCTGGCACTGCGCGACACGCACCTGCACCTGAGCTATGCCGAGCTGCACGCGCGCAGCAATCAGCTGGCGCATTATCTGCGTGCTCAGGGCGTCGGTCGCGAAGACCGGGTGGCGTTGTACCTGGACCGTTCGGCGTCGATGGTGCTGGCGATGCTCGGCGTGCTGAAGAGCGGCGCGGCGTTCGTGCCGCTGGATGTGCATCAGCCAGCGCAACGCACCCTGGCGATGCTGCAACAGGCGCAGCCGCGTTTCGTACTCAGCGGCGCGGCGGGCCCCGCCCCGCTGCTGGCGGGTGCGGGCAGCCTGGATCTGCGCGACACCGCCACTTGGCAGCAGGCGCCGATGACTGAGGTGGCGCACGGGATTCAACCCCAGGACGCCGCCTATGTGCTGTTCACCTCGGGCAGTACCGGTTCGCCCAAAGGTGTGATCGTGGAGCACGCGCAACTGGCCAGTTATGTGTCCAGCGTGTCCGCACGCCTGCAACTGGCCCCAGGCGAACGCAGTGCCATCGTCACCTCGCTGGCAGCCGACCTGGGTTACACCTTGCTGTTCCCGGCCCTGCTCAGCGGCGGCGAACTGCACTTGCTGGACAAGGACATCGCCATGGACGCCCACGCCTGGGCGGCCTGGCAGGCGCAATACCCGGTCGATCACCTGAAAATCGTGCCGTCGTTGCTCGACGCCTGGCTGCTCAGCACAACCGGAGCGGATGTGCTGCCCGGCAAACAACTGATTCTCGGCGGCGAAACCTGCTCGCCGCGCCTGTTGCAGCAACTGCGCCAGCGTGCGCCGGCATTGACGTTGTTCAACCACTATGGCCCGACGGAAACCACCGTGGGCGTGGCGATGCACCGGCTTGAGCCGAGCTGCGATTACCGTCGCCTGCCGTTGAGTGACCGCCTGGACGGCATGCGCCTTTACCTGCTCGACGACAGCCTGCAACCGGTCGCGCCGGGGCAAGCCGCCGAACTGTATATCGGCGGCCCGCAACTGGCGCGCGGTTATCTGGAAGCGCAGCAGGACACCGAGCGGTTTATCGAGCGCGACGGCGAACGCCTCTACCGCAGCGGCGACCGCGCGCGCTACCGGCATGACGCCAGCCTGGAAATCAGTGGCCGAGCGGATCGCCAGGTCAAGGTGCGTGGCTTTCGTGTGGAACTCGACGAGATCCAGGCGCAACTGGCCAGCCTGCCGGGCGTGGCCCAGGCGGCGGTGGAATGCATCCCCAAGGGTGAGCTTGGCCAGCAACTGTTCGCCTTCCTCACGCTGACACCCGGGCAAACGCCCAGCGTGGCGCAACTGCATGGCCAGGCCCAGGACCGTTTGCCGGACTATATGCTGCCGAGCTTGCGTATCGTCGAGGCGCTGCCGCTGATGGGCAACGGCAAACTCGACCGCAAGACCTTGCAGCAATGGGCCGACAAGGTCCTCGACAGCGTCGGCAGTGCCTTGCCGTGCACACCGCTGGAAGCGTTGCTGGCTGACGTCTGGGCCCAGGTACTGGGCCTGGAGCGGGTGGGCATCGACGATGATTTTTTTGCCCTCGGTGGGCATTCGCTGGCGGCGGTGAGCCTGGCCAGCCGCTTGCAAACGGTGTTGTCGGCGCCGGTCACGGTGAACGCGGTGTTCAACGCACCCAGCGTGGCGGCGTTCGCGACGCTGGTACAGGCGCAGTTCCAGCTGTCGCCGCTGGTGCGGTTGTCGAGCACCGACAGCGGCCCTCAGTTGTTCTGCTTCCACCCCTCCACCGGCCATGTGCAGGATTACCGCGCGCTGTTGCCCCATCTGCCGAACTGGCAACTGTGGGGTTTGCAGGCTGCGTACCTGGGCACGGACAGCGCCGCCCAGGCAGACAGCGACCTCGAACGCCTGGCGGCGCTGTACGTCGAGCACTTGCGCCGCCAGCAGCCCCACGGGCCGTATCATCTGCTGGGGTTTTCCCTCGGCGGGTTACTCGCAATGAGCGCGGCCGCGCAGCTGGAGCGCGACGGCGAACAGGTGGCGTTCCTCGGCATTCTCGATTCGCAATACCAGCGCCAGGCAGCGCCTGACAGCGCGGAAACCCTGCTGGCGGCGTCAGCCCAGGCGTTGACGGCGGACAGCCAGGCCGCGCTGCGCCAGTTGCCGCTGACGGCATTGACCGCCAGACTCGATGCCCTGCCCGCCGCCGAGCGCCTGCCGGAACTTGCTCAGTGGGCTCAACAACAAGGCTTGCAACTGGATGGCGACAGCTGGGAACACCTGCACACGCGCCTGGGCTACGAGCAGCACACGCAACGCCTGCTGGCCAGTTTCCAGCCGCCGCGGCTAAGCTGCCCGGTTCACGTATGGTGGGCCAGCGACACGTTGCAGGCCGCCGACTTTGCCGACCCGCAGTGGGAACACCTGAGCAGCGGGCCGCTGGTGCGCGAAGTGGTTCAGGCCCAGCACTTGAACATCCTCGAGCAACCGGTGGTGCATCAACAATTGGTGGCGAGCCTTGCGGCCATCGCTACAGACGGAGCGGTTTGAATGGATTTGCTGATACTCATGGCCCGGCGCTCGTGGCGCGCGCTTTCGGTCGCGACCTTGACCGGCCTGGCCTGCGGCCTCGCGGCGGCGGGTCTGATCGCCATGATCAACCACAGCCTCACGGTGTTCGAACAATTGCGCCCGATCGATGGCGCGTACTTTGGCGCTTTGGTGCTGCTGGTGGCGGTGTCGCGGATCATCTCCGACATCAGCCTGCTGCGCCTGGGCCAGGCCGCTGTCAACGATATGCGCCTGCACCTGAGCGCCAAGTTGATCGACACGCCGTACGCGCAATTGCAGAAACTCGGCAAGCACCGCCTGCTGGCGATGCTGACCGACGATACGCAAACCATCAGCCAGGCGGTGGAGTTGGTGCCGATCCTGTTGGTCAACGGCGGCATCATCGTCGCGTGCCTGGCCTACCTGGGCTGGCTAAGCCTGCCGCTGTTGGGCTTGACCGTGTTGTTGATCGTGCTGGGTAGCTTGAGTTTCAACTGGCCGCAGCGCCGGGCGCTGACCTCGATTTCCCGGGCGCGGGAGCTCAAGGACCAACTGTTCGATCACTACCGCCTGCTCACTGACGGCAGTAAAGAGTTGCAGCTCAACCACCCGCGTCGCCAGCATTTCTTCGCGCGCCTGCTGCTGCCGGTCAGCCAGCAGTACCGTCGGGATTTCGTGCGCGGCATGAGCATCTATGCCGTGGTGCTGAACTGGGGCAACGCGGTGTTCTACCTGCTGATCGGCGTTGTGTTGTTTGCTGCGCCGCACTTTATCGAGCTGAGTGTGAGCCTGGTCACCGGGTATATCCTGGCGATTCTGTACATGATCACCCCGCTTTCGGAACTGATGCATGCCCTGCCAACCCTGGGCCGGGCCAGCGTGGCGCTGAACAAGATCCGCGCACTGGAAGGCGAGATGCAAGGCGCCCATGAAGCCATCGAAACCTTCGCACCGACCCACGTGCGCAGCCTGGTGTGCCGCCAGGTCACCCATACCTATTACCGCGAGCGCGAAGACGGGCATTTCACCCTGGGGCCCATCGATGTGACGCTCAACGCCGGGGAAACCGTGTTCATCACCGGCGGCAACGGCAGCGGCAAGACCACCCTGGCGCTATTGCTCACCGGCCTCTACCGCCCGGAAAGCGGCGACGTGATGTTGGACGAACAGGTGTCCTCCAGTGACGACAATCACCATTATCGCCAGCATTTTTCGGCGATCTTCACCGACTTCTGCCTGTTCGAAAACCTCTTCGACGGCGACGATCCGCACTTGATGCAGCAGGCCCAGGATTACCTGGTGCACCTGCAGCTGGATCACAAAGTGCATATCGAACACGGGCGGTTGACCACCCTCGCGCTGTCCACCGGGCAACGCAAACGCCTGGCACTGCTCAGCGCGTACCTGGACGACCGCCCCTGCTACCTGTTCGACGAATGGGCCGCGGACCAGGACCCGGTGTTCAAGCACTTCTTCTACACGCGGATCCTGACCGACCTGCGCGAGCGCGGCAAACTGGTGATCGTGATCTCCCACGACGATGCGTACTTTGGTCTGGCGGATCGACTGATCCGCATCGAACATGGGCGCTTGAGCGAGGTGGAACCGGTGGCCGAAACACGCCCGGCGGGCATGGTTCAGCCTCAGTCGTAGAGGTAATGCAGGTAGCTGACCTGCTCGGCCACGGGCAGGCGATGCAGTTTGGGGCAGGATTCGCACAGCACCAGCGGCTCGCCTTCCACCAACTCGTGCAGCTGGTAATGCAGGCAGCAATGCCGACGCAAGGGCAACTGGGCGCAGATCTCCGGCGCGGGCGACGGCACCTGGCGCTGCAAGCCGCGCAGCTTCAAGCGACCGTCATTTACGGTGACCGGCTCCAGCCAGCGGTGCGCCTCGGCAAAGCCTTCGCGGCGCAGGTCGCGGTCAAGCCGTTCGAAGGCGCCGTCCCAGATCGCGACAAAATTGCCCCAGAGGATCTTCGGCGCCAGGCCGCCCGCCGCTGCCAGGGTGTTAAAAAGCGGCGCCAAATGCTCATGCACCCAGCGTGACAGGTAAGCGGCACGTCCGTGCACCGCCAGCGTGGGCACAGGGTTGGCAAAGTGCAAGGCAAGGGGTTGGCCGCCGTCCAGCCGCAATACGCTGCCGTCATCCCAAAAATCAATGGCCCGGTCCAGCGTCAGCAGGCATGCCAGCGTGGCGGGCACGGTGATGCTCATGTAGTTCATCGACCACTGCGAAGCCACCGCCGCCTTGTTGATCCCCGGATAGCGCAGCGCGAACTCGGCCAGCACCGGGTGCAGCACGGCGGGGTCGGCGGCGTGGCGGAGGACGATGGAAGGTTGATCATTCGGCTCGTGCTGGATGACCCGTTGGATGGGCGGCCAGGCCTGCTGGAGCCAGTCTGGAAATTCGATAACGGGTCTCCCGTGACTTTCCCTAATGAATGCAAGCGATTAGCATTGGGGATCCTATCCTCCCTCCCCTGCAAACTCAACGTCGCAAGCGACCGGACTTCTTCAGCCCCCATGCATACACTTCGCAATTTCTGGCGCCTGGCACGACCTTTCTGGACATCCGAACAGAAGTACCCGGCCCTGTTGTTGCTGTTGGCCACCGTGCTGATGAACCTGTGCCTGGTGGGGGTGAACATCCTCAACAACTTCTGGAACCTGCATTTTTATAACGCCTTGCAGGACAAGGATTACCCGGGTTTCCTGCTCGGCGGCCTGCAATTCATCCTGCTGCAGGTCGGCCTGGCGACGTTCACCGTGGGCGCCTATCACTTCCAGCAGAAGCTCACGCTGCTGTGGCGGCGCTGGTCCACGCGGCACCTGCTGGACCAGTGGCTGAACGACCAGCGCTACCAGAAGCTCAAGCTGACCGAAACCGATGTGGACAACCCCGACCAGCGCATCGCCGAAGACGTGGACCTGTTTATCATCAAGTCCCTCAAGCTGAGCCTGGGCTTGCTGACCGCCGTGGTCTCGCTGTTTTCGTTCCTGAATATCCTGTGGCAGGCCTCGGACCTGGTGAGCATCCCCGTGGGTGAACATACCCTGGTCATCCCGGGTTTGCTGGTCTGGGTGGCGATTGTCTATGCCCTGCTGGGCACCGGGTTCGCGTTCTGGCTGGGCCGCGCGTTGCCCCACTTGAACTTCATGCAGCAACGGCGTGAGGCGGATTTTCGTTTTGCGCTGATGCGCCTGCGGGAAAACGCCGACTCGGTCGCGCAATACCGAGGCGAGGCCGTGGAAAACCAGCGTTTCAACCAGCGCCTGGAAGCGGCGTTGCAGAACTTCTGGGTGCTGGTGAAAAAGCAGAAGCTGATGATGGGTTACTCCACCTTCTACTTGCGCAGCGCCACGGTGATTCCGATGTTCGTGATGGCGCCGCAGTTTTTTGCCGGGGCCTTTACCCTGGGCCGCCTGACCCAGATCAGCGCGGCCTTTGGCGAAGTGCATGCGGCGATTGCCTACCTGGTGGGAGTGTTTCCTGAACTGGCCGAATGGAAATCGGTGATCGACCGCTTGATCGGCTTCCAGCGGCGCCTGGACACCGTCAAGGTCAAGTCCGAGGTGGTGCTGAGCCAACAGACCGGCGACCTGCACATCCGCAACCTGGACATCTGGCTGCCCAATGGCCGACGCCTGCTGGAAGGTTTCAACCTGAGCCTCAAGCCCGGTGACAGCCTGTTGATCAGCGCGCCCTCGGGTTTTGGCAAGTCGACGCTGATCCGTGCGATCACGGGCATCTGGCACCACGCCCGGGGTACGGCGAGCTATGACCTGGCGCAGTCGCTGACGCTGGCGCAAAAAACCTACCTGCCCCTGGGCAGCCTGCGCGAAGCTCTGTGGTACCCCAACCCGCCTCGCCCTGCGGAAGATGAAGCCATGATTCACGCCATGGCGCTTGTTGGCCTGCAGCATTTGAGTGAACAATTGGATCAGGAACGCGACTGGGCCCAGTCCCTGAGCGTGGGGGAACAACAACGCTGTGCCTTCGTGCGCGCCCTGCTGGCACGCCCGGCGGTGCTGTTTCTGGATGAGAGCAGTTCAGCGCTGGATGCGGCGAACGAGTCGGTCTGCTACCAATTGCTCAAGCAGCAGCTGCCGGACACCATCCTGATCAGCGTGGGCCACAATGCCTCGCTGCGACGGTTCCATCAGCAGGTGCTGGAGCTGGCCGAACCGCTCAAAGACCTGGCTTGACTGCCGGCGGCGCGGGAACACGCCATGTGATTGGCGCATAGCCCATTCTCAAACGTCATAATCCCCGGTTTTAGCGCGTGGTAGTCTTGCGCAACCAAGACTTGCATAACTATGAACAGGCATTGATCGTACGTCGACAATGGCCAGAACCAGGAAAGATCATGTCAAAAATGTCTCACTCGGCGCTTCGTCGCAAATTTCGTGAATTGCTCGCCACCCGGATGTGCGTCGAAACCGCTTCGGTGTTCGACCCGATGTCGGCGCGCATCGCCGCCGACCTGGGTTTTGAAGTCGGTATCCTGGGCGGCTCCGTCGCCTCGTTGCAGGTGCTGGCGGCACCGGATTTCGCGCTGATCACGTTGAGTGAGTTCGTTGAGCAGGCCACCCGCATCGGTCGCGTGGCCCAACTGCCCTTCATCGCCGACGCCGACCACGGCTACGGCAACGCGCTGAACGTGATGCGCACCGTCGAAGAACTGGAACGCGCCGGTGTGGCGGCCCTGACCATCGAAGACACGCTGCTGCCGGCGCAGTTTGGCCGCAAGTCCACCGACCTCATCTCCATCGACGAGGGCATCGGCAAGGTCAAGGCGGCGCTCGAAGCACGGGTCGACCCTGAGCTGTCGATCATCGCGCGTACCAACGCCGGCGTATTGCCCACCAGCGCGGTCATCGAACGTACCAAAGCCTATGAAAAAGCCGGCGCCGACGGTATCTGCATGGTCGGTGTCGCCGATTTCGATCACCTGGAGCAGATTTCGGCCAACCTCACCGTGCCGCTGATGCTGGTGACCTACGGCAACCCGAAACTCAACGACAGCCAGCGCCTGGCCGACCTGGGTGTGCGGGTGGTGGTGGCCGGGCACGGCGCCTACTTCGCCTCGATCAAGGCGACCTACGACAGCCTGCGCGCCCAGCGCAACGTCACCCACACCACCTCGAACCTCAGCGCCACCGAACTGACCCACACCTATACGTTGCCGGAAAGCTACGTGGCGTGGGCCGAAGAGTTCATGAACGTCAAAGAATAAGCCGGCCCCTGGCTTACAAGCTGCCAACGGTCAGGGGAAGAAGCGATTCCCCGGCCGTGGCAATCCGAGGTTTTCACGCAATGTGGTGCCCTCGTATTCACGCCGGAAAATCCCCCGTGCCTGTAGCTCCGGCACCACCTTGTCGACGAAGTCATCGAGGCCGCCGGGCAACCACGGGAACATGACGTTGAAGCCGTCGCTGCCCTCTTCCTCCAGCCACTGTTGCATCTCGTCGGCGATGCTGTGGGCCGTGCCCACGAACGAAAGCCCGGCATAGCCGCCCAGGCGTTGCGCCAGTTGGCGTACGGTCAGTTGCTCGCGGTCGGCCAGTGCCAGGACCCGCTCGCGGGCGCTCTGGCTGCCGTTGGTGGGCGGGATATCGGGCAGGTACTTATCGGGATCGAATGCCGACGCATCCGTGCCCAGGGCCACCGACAGCGACGCGATTGCGCTCTGCTCGTGCACCAGACTGTCAAGGTGGGCGCGTGTACGGCGTGCTTGTTCCAGCGTGTCACCCACCACCACAAAGGCACCGGGCAGGATCTTCAGGTGATCCGGCTGGCGCCCGATCAGGCGCATGCGTTGCTTGATGTCGGCGTAGAACCTGCGCCCCTCCTCCAGCGTGCCGGGTGCCACGAAGATCACTTCGGCGGTTTCGGCGGCCAACTGGCGCCCGGGCTCGGACGAACCCGCCTGCACGATCACCGGCCAGCCCTGCACCGGCCGCGCGATATGCAGCGGGCCACGCACGTTCAGGTAGCGGCCCTGGTGATCGAGGGTATGCAGCTTGTCGGGGTCGAAGTAGACGCCGCTTTCGGCGTCACGAATAAACGCATCATCCGCCCAACTGTCCCAGAGCCCGGTGACGACATCGTAGAACTCCCGCGCCCGGGCATATCGCTCGTCATGGGAATGTGCCTCCTTGAGGCCGAAGTTCAGCGCCGCATCGGGGTTGGCGGTGGTGACGATATTCCAACCGGCGCGGCCGTTGCTCAGGTGGTCCAGCGAGGCAAAGCGCCGCGCGATATGAAACGGCTCGTCATAGGTGGTCGAAGCCGTCGCCACCAGGCCGATATGCTCGGTAGCCTGGCTCAGGGCCGACAGCAAGGTGAAGGGTTCGAAGGACGTCGCCGTGTGGCTGCGCTTCAAGGCCTCGGTGGGCATATTCAGCAGGGCCAGGTGGTCGGCCATGAAAAACGCGTCGAAACGGGCTTTTTCCAGGGTCTGTGCGAAACGCTTGAGGTGGGCGAAGTTGAAATTGGCGTCGCGAAAGGCGCCCGGATAGCGCCAGGCACCGGTATGAATACTGGCTGGGCGCATGAACGCGCCCAGCTTGAGTTGGCGTTGAACGGTCATGGAGCACCCTCTGAATAAAGGGCTCCAGCATTGGTGGCGAGGACGTTCCCTGTCCAATAATCAAACGTGCTGGCTTATGCCTTCAGGGCTCAGATGCCCTGACCACCGGACACTTCGATGCGCTGCGCGTTGACCCAGCGGTTGTCGGGTGACAGCAGCCCGGCAATCATCGGGCCGATATCGTCCGGCACACCGGCGCGGCCCAGGGCGGTCATGTCGGCGAAGAGTTTGTTCACCTCAGGGTTGTCGCGCACGGCGCCGCCGCCAAAATCGGTCTCGATCGCGCCCGGTGCCACGGTATTCACCGCAATGCCGCGCGCGCCGAACTCCTTGGCCATGTACACCGACAACACCTCGACCGCCGCCTTGACCGCCGCATAGGCGGCATAGCCGGCGAATGACACGCGGGTCAGCCCCGAGGACAGGTTGACGATACGGCCACCGTCCGCGATCACGGGCAGCAGGGCCTGGGTGAGGAAGAACACGCCCTTGAGATGTACATTCACCAGGCCGTCGAACTGCGCTTCGGTGGTGTGCTCGATCAAGGCATAGTCGCCGTGGCCGGCGTTGTTCACCAGGTGATCGAAACTGTCACGCTGCCAGGTGTCGCGCAGGGCGTTGCGCAACGCGCTGGCGAAAGCGGCAAAGCCGCTGACATCGCCGGTGTCCAGGGGCAACGCGACGGCCTTGCGGCCCAGGGCCTGGATCTCGGCGACCACGGCCAGGGCGTCTTCGGCGCGGCGCTGGTAAGTGATGACAACATCACCGCCGTGGCGGGCAATGCTGAGTGCGGTGTTCCGGCCGAGGCCGCGGCTGGCACCGGTTACGAGGGTGATCTGGGTCATGGCACAGCTCCTGATTGGGTGTGCCGCCATGATAGAAAGCCACTGCGCCCCAGGCGTTGCCGAAACGTGCCGGTTGTTTGCCCATTCCGACCAACCCCGGGCCTGTTTTCAACGCAGCATCACCGAGTATCAAGGCTTTTCGTACAGAGCCTAAGCCGAGGCTCTGGCCCAGTCCTTCACCGACTCCACGTCCCTGATCGGCGGCAAGCCAAACATCCGGGCGTATTCGCGGTTGAACTGCGACACGCTTTCATAGCCGACATTGAACGCCGCGCTGCTGGCCGAGGCGCCTTCGGACATCATCAAGCGACGTGCCTCGATCAGCCGCAGGTTCTTCTGGAACTGCAACGGCGACAGTGACGTGACCGCGCGAAAGTGCCGATGGAACGACGACGGACTCATCCCCGCCGCTGCCGCCAGGCGCTCCACCGGCAGCGCCTGCCGGTAGTCGGCGCGCAGCACCGCCACCGCCCGCGCCACCCGGTGCGCCTGGCCGTCGGCCAAGCCGAGGCGGAGGATCGCGGCGCCGTGGCGTCCGGCGAGCAACCAATAGTGCAACTCACGCACCAACTGCGCATGCAGCACCGGGGCCGACGCGGGAAACTCCAGCAAGCGCATCAGGCGCAACGCCGTATCGGCCACTTGCTCATCGATGCGCTCGGCGGCCTTGACCTGAAGGCCCGTGGACGCCTGCTGCGGCTTCATCTGCAACGACAGCTCGGCGATTACTGCGGCATCCAGGTTCAACACGATAGACAGGTACGGCGCCTCGACGCTGGCCCGGGTGATCTGGCTTACGGTGGGCACGTCGGCGGTCACCAACAGCGAATCCCCGGCCTCGAAGGTAAAGGTCTCGGTACCGAGGGTCACGTCCTTGGTGCCTTGCAGCACCAGGCACACCAGCGGGTTGGGCATGTCGTGCAGCAACCCGCTCGGGGCGGTGCAACGAATGGTGGTCAAGCCGGGGATCGGGGTCTGGGCCACACCCGCCGGGTTGGCGTTGGCCTCGACGTAACGGCGAACGGCGTCGAGCAGGGTTTCGGTCATGGGGGTGTCATCCGTTCTCGGTCAGGGCAGTCAGCGAGTGAACATACTGGCGCAAGCCAGGGTGGAATAGAAGTCGTCGGCGTGCGTCGTACCGGGCACATCCATTCAGGGAATCCTCTTATGGGAATCTTCCGCTCCCCCACGCAAGGCCCTGCCGTTGTGCTGTGCGGTTTGTCCGGCGTGCTGTTTTCTGTCTTGGCCCACGCCGCGCCACCGGCCCACGAAGCCGCGTTCATCGACGAAAACAACGCCGCCATGACCCGCATGATGACCGGCATGGACGCGCCGCCCACCGGCGATATCGACCGCGATTTCGTCACCTCGATGACGGCTCACCACCAGGGCGCCATCGACATGGCCGTGACCCTGCTCAAATACGGCAAGAACGAACAACTGCGGCGCCTGGCCCAGGAAATCATCGTGGAACAGCAGCAAGAGATCGCGGCCATGCGCCTGGCCGTGGGCGACCCGCCGCCACCGTCTGCACCCGCCCCCACCCAAACACCCGCCGTCCCCGCGAATTGACCTTACACAAGGAAATCTGCATGAAACGTTCAACGCTGACACTGTCCCTGCTGAACCTCGCCCTGATCGCCTGCGCCACCGGCAGTTTTGCCGGGCAGATTCCCGGCAAGGCCTCTGCCCCGGACATTCCGATCACCCACCAGGACCGGCTCTACGCGGCGGAACAGTATTCGAACACGGTGTCGGTGGTCGACCCGGTCGACAACAAGCTGTTGGGCGTGATCAGCCTGGGCGACCCGCAACCCGGCAACCTCAGCCCGCTGTACCGCGGCGAAGTGCTGGTGCACGGCATGGGCTTTTCGCCGGACCACAAGACCCTGGCAGTGGTGTCCATCGGCACGAACTCGGTGTCGTTCATCGACACCGAGACCAATACCGTCAAGCACAAAACCTACGTTGGCCGCGCGCCCCACGAGGCGTTTTTCACCCCCGACGGCAAGGAAGTCTGGGTGACGGTGCGCGGCGAGGACTATGTGTCGGTGATCGACGCCAAGACCTACCAGGAAAAAACCCGCATCAAGACCCAGGCGGGCCCGGGCATGCAGATATTTTCCCCGGACGGCAAATACGGCTATGTGTGCTCCTCCTTCAACCCCTTGACTGAAATCTTCACCGTGGCCGACCACAAGAAAGTCGGTGAAGTGCAGCAGGCCAGCCCGTTCTGCCCGAACATCGCCGCTTCCGCCGACGGCAAGCAGGTGTGGTTCACCCTCAAGGACATCGGCAAGGCCCAGGTCTTCAGCGCCACACCGCCGTTCACCTTGCTCAAGACCCTGGACATCGGTCCGATCGCCAACCACGTCAACCTGGTGAAAAACGCCAAGGGCTCGTTTGCCTACATCACCGTCGGCGGGCTGAATGAAGTGCAGGTGTACCGCACCGATACCTTTGAAAAAATCGCCACCGTCAAGGTGGGTCGCCTGCCCCACGGCATCTGGCCGTCGGGGGATGGCACGCGGATCTATGTGGGCCTGGAGAACGATGACGCCTTCGCCGTGATCGACACCCTGACCAACCAGCTGATCGGCGACAACATCGCCATCGGCCAGGCGCCGCAAGCCATCGCTTATGTGCCGAATGCCGTGACCCGGGGCGCCGGCACCGACAACCTCAAGCCGTTGGGCGTGGCGGGCCAGGCGCTGCACCTGGGTTTGCAAAGCGTGGGCCAGGCCACCGGGCAACCCGCCACCAGCGTCACGCTGTTCAGCCAGGGGCTGACCCAAGTGCTGCAAGCCGGCGTGACTGGCCTGGAGCCGAAACAGCCCTACACCCTGGCGCTGGCGCCCAATGCCGATGGCAGCGGCAAGCTTGAACCGTTGCTGGCGTTCATGACCAACCCGGCGGGCGCCGCCGTGGTGTCCACCGTGGGCCCTATCCGCCAGATCGTCCAGGGCGACGGACCGGAACAGCGCCGGTTCCTGGTGATTGTCGACGGCAAGCCGGAGCAACCGGGGGCGTTACGCCAGGTTCAAAGCCAGAGCGCTCAACAATGAACCCAAGGTTAATGACTCACTGAGGATTGCGTGGATTATCGAGGGTAATCCTGCGCCGTAACCTGTGCCCATAGCGCAAGCACACCGCCTTGCGCAGCACATGAACGGAGCTTGCCATGACCTCATCCACTCCACGCCAACTCGAAGGTAAAGTCGCGCTGATCACCGGTGCCAGTTCCGGCATCGGTCGGGCGGCGGCCATCGTGCTGGCCCAGCGCGGTGCGAAGATCGTTGCCGCCGCCCGCCGCCAGAGCGAACTGGACGAGGTGGTTGCCGAGATCACCGCCAACGGCGGGATCGCCGCGTCCATCGTGGTCGACGTGACCCGTGAAGCCGACATCATCGCCATGGTCAAGTTTGCCGTGGACACCTACGGCAAACTCGACATCGCCTTCAACAATGCCGGGACCGAAGGCGTGTTCGCGCCGCTGGTCGAGCAGGACAACGCACGCTTCGACCTGGTGTTCGAGCCCAATGTGCGCGGGGTCTTCAACTGCATGAAGCACGAGGCCAGGGTCATGCTGGAACAAGGCTTCGGCAGCATCATCAACAACGCGTCCATGGGCGGCGTAATCGGCTTTGACAGCGCCGCGCTGTACATCGCCAGCAAACACGCGGTGGTGGGCATGACCAAGACGGCGTCCATCGAGTGGTTCAAACAGGGTGTGCGCGTGAACGCGTTGTGCCCGGGATTGATCGAAACACCGTTCCATCACCGCGGTATCTGGCCGTCGGTGGAAGCCCAGCATGCGTTCGCCGCCGGCACACCGGCCAGCCGCTTCGGCAGCGCCGAAGAAATGGCGACCGTGGTGGCGTTTCTCGGTTCCGAAGACTCAAGCTACGTGTCTGGCCATGCCTTGTTGGCGGACGGCGGCTACTCGATAGCCTGACGGTTGCGCTGCTGAAAGAAGTCGATGAATGCCCGGAGCTTGCCGGGCATTTGCGCACGGTTGGCGTAATACAGGTGGAAGGTCTCGGCGGGCTCGGCGTACTGCTCCAGCAGCGGCACCAACTGGCCGCTGCGGATTTCCGCCTCGGCGAATGGCCGGAACACCATGGCCACCCCGCAGCCCTGGCGCGCCGCCGACAACGTGGTGCGCATCTCATCCAGCACCAGGCGTCCCTTTACGTCGATCTTGACGTTGGCCTGGCCAATGCGAAAGATCCAGTCCATGAACGGCCCGCGGCTGCTCAGGCGCTGACGGATGCAGTCATGGGCCAGCAAATCCTCAGGGGTGTTCAACGGCGCCGAGTGTTTCAAATAGTGCGGCGTGGCCACCACCACCATCGGCTGTGATGCACCCAGCGGCACCGCGATCATGTCGCGTTGCAGGGCCTGGCCCAGGCGGATTCCCGCATCAAACCCTTCGCCCACGATGTCGCTGAGCGTGTTGTCTACCGCGATATCCAGGGTGATGTCCGGGTACTGCGCAAGAAACGCCGCCATATGGGGCTCGATCAGCGAGGCGTAGGCCACGTAGGAGCTGTTGATCTTCAAGGCGCCGTACGGTCGGGTGGCGGTGTCGTGTACCTGCTGCACCGAAAAGCGGATCTGCTCCAGCGCGGGCGCCAGGGTATCGAGCAACTGGGTGCCGGACTCGGTCAGCGCCACGCTGCGGGTGGTGCGGTTGAACAGCCGCACGCCCAATTGCGCTTCCAGTTGCTTGATGGTCTTGGACATGGCGGTGGGCGTGACGTCCAGCTCGGCTGCGGCCCGGGCGAAGTTCATGTGGCGCGCCACGCACTCGAACGCGATCAGCGCCGGCAGGTGCACTGGGCGGGCGCCGGGAATGGCCTCGGGCAAGGTGGACTTCATGCTCATGCAGCGTCTCGAAGGTTTCAGCCAGGAGGGGTTCGCAGCATAAGTGAGTTCAACCGAGCCGCCCACTGAAAAGACCGGACGCGTAAAAAATCCGCCGCAGATCCTGCGGCGGCAACCAAAGGTTTTTGTCGAAGCAGAGCGGCCAAGACCCGCCCAACGCTACACCCGGCATCGATTAAAAATAGTGAAGTTTAATTAATCGAGTTTAATCCCGGACCTGGCTGCAGCCCGCGCAGACTGGGCATAGAATCGATTTCGACAACCACGTCGAACAGAATAAAAACTCAACGCTCCCAGCTGAAAAACCTGCCCATAAAACCCTTTGCAGCACCCAACAAAGTGCAGTGTTTCTGTGCGCGCTCAACGTATTCCGGGGAAATGAACAACATGCTTAAACAGTGCAGTCTGTTAACACTGGCGGTGTGCGCCAGCCTCAGTCAAACGGCGTTTGCCGAGTCCGTCACCGACCAGGCCGAATCCAAGGGATTTATCGACGGCAGCAGCGTCACGGGGCTGTTGCGTAACTATTATTTCGACCGCGACCGGCAAAGCGGCAAGGCCGACAACCGCGACTGGACCCAAGGCGCGATGCTCAACTACGCCTCGGGCTTCACCCAGGGCACTATCGGGTTTGGCGTGGATGCCTACGCCTATGGCGCGATGAAGCTCGACGCTACCCACGCCGATGCCGGCACCGGCGACCTGCCGACCGACCGCCATGGTGACCCCCAGGACGGTTACGGCTCGGTGGGCGCAGCAGTCAAGATCAAGGTCTCCAGGACCCAGCTGAAATTCGGCGACCTGCAGCCCACCGCGCCGGTGTTCGCCACCGGCGGTACGCGGATCCTGCCGCAGACCGCCACCGGCTTCGATCTGACCAGCAGCGAGATTGCCGGCCTGGACCTGGAAGCCGGGCACTTCACCAGCACCAACAGCGGCATGACCAGCAACCATGACCACGACATCTATGCGACCTACGCCAACGTCGCGGCCAACAGTGCAAGTTTTGTCGGCGGCAAATACACCTTCACTCCGTCGTTGAGTGCAACGCTGTATGCGGGCGAACTGGAAGATATCTGGCGCCAGTACTACACCAACCTCAACTATGTGCTCCCGCTGGGCCACGACCAGTCGCTGGCACTGGACGGCAACCTGTACCGCACCCTCGACACCGGCAGCGCCAAGGCCGGTGCGATCAACAACACCACGTATTCGCTGGCAGCGGCCTATTCGTTCCTGACCGCTCACACACTGACGCTGTCGTTCCAGAAGGTGCATGGCGATACGCCGTTCGACTACATCGGCACCGGCAACAACGGCGCCGGCGAAGGTGGCGACTCGGTGTACCTGGCCAACTCGATTCAATGGGGTGACTTCAACGGCCCGGGCGAGCAGTCCTGGGGCATTCGTTATGACCTGAACATGGCCAGCTACGGCGTGCCGGGCCTGAGCTTAATGACCCGCTACGTGAATGGCTCGGACATCAACGGCACCCACACCCCGGCCAATAGCGCTTATGTGGGTGATTACGGCGCCGACGGCGATCACCACGAGACCGATGTGGAGGCCAAGTACGTGCTGCAAAGCGGCCCGGCGAAAAACCTGTCGCTGCGGGTGCGCGACGCCATCGTGTCATCGAATGCCGATCAGCGTGACGGCAAACTCAATGAGCTGCGCCTGATCGTCGACTACCCGTTCACCCTGTTGTAATCACTGCGGCGTCGAGCCCAACCGCTGGCGCATCCCCGCGCTGGCGGCCGGGCCGGCCTGCAAGGCGCAATCCTCCAGCGCCACCACCTTCCCTTCGGCATTCACCATCATCGGCTGCACCGCCAGGCCCGTGTCACGTTCCACCAGCGCTACGCTGGTGCCCTCCTCGGCGTAATGCCGATTGCCGAACGCCACCAGCGCCATCAGCACCATGCGCAAATCCTCGCCCCTGGCCGTCGGCACGTACTCATCGCGCGGTGGGCGCTCGCTGTAGGCGCGGCGTTCGAGCATCCCGGCGTCCACCAGCCCGTTCAGGCGGCGGGTCAGCATGTTCGGCGCAATCCCCAGGCTGCGTGAAAACTCGTCGAAACGGCGCAGACCCTGCAAGGCGTCGCGCATGATCAACATGCTCCACCACTCCCCGACCCGCTCCAGGCTGCGGGCGACGGGGCATTCTTCACTCGTGAGGGATTTGCGTTGCATGGCGGTTCCTGCTCGACGGTACACAGTTGTAGGACGCCATGTTACTTTCATTATGATAGTGACGTCCATAGAGTCTGTAACCCTCAATGCAACCGGAGTCGATTGATCATGAGCAAACGTATCGTTGTGACAGGCATGGGCGCGGTGACGCCGCTGGGCGCCAGTGTGGAGTCCACTTGGCAACGTCTGCTGGACGGGCAATCGGGCATTCGTCGCTTGCCGGAGGCGTTGATCGGAGACCTGGCCGTGAGCATCGGTGGCCAGGTGCAAATCACGTTGCAGGACCCGCAGGCCGGGTTCGATCCTGATCAACTCCTGGCGGCCAAGGAACAGCGCAAGATGGACCGTTTCATTCTGTTTGCCCTGGCTGCCGCCGATGAGGCGTTGAAGCAGTCCGGCTGGGCACCCGACACCTTCGAGGCGCAGGAACGCACCGCCACCATCATCGCCTCCGGCGTGGGCGGCTTTCCGGCGATCGCCGAAGCCGTGCGCACCACCGACAGCAAAGGCCCGCGGCGGCTGTCGCCGTTCACCATACCGTCATTCCTGAGCAACATGGCTGCCGGGCATGTGTCGATCAATTACGGACTCAAAGGCCCGCTGGGCGCTCCGGTGACCGCTTGCGCGGCGGGGGTGCAGGCGATTGGCGATGCGGCGCGGATGATCCGCGCCGGCGAAGTCGATGTGGCCGTGTGCGGGGGCGCCGAAGCGGCGATTCACCGGGTCAGCCTGGCCGGTTTCGCCGCGGCGCGGGCGTTGTCCAGCGACTTCAACGACACGCCCGAGCGGGCGTCGCGGCCATTCGATCAGGCCCGTGACGGTTTCGTCATGGGCGAAGGCGCCGGCATTCTGGTCATCGAATCCCTGGACCACGCCCTGGCCCGTGGCGCGCAGCCCCTCGCCGAATTGGTGGGCTACGGCACCAGCGCCGATGCCTACCACATGACCGCTGGGCCGGAGGATGGCGACGGCGCACGCCGTGCCATGCTGCAAGCGCTGCGCCAGGCCGGGGTGGACGCCGCGCAGGTGCAGTACCTGAACGCCCATGCCACCTCGACGCCAGTGGGCGATAAAGGCGAGCTGGCGGCCATCAGGACCGTTTTCGGCACCCTCGGCCACCCGGCGATCAGCTCGACCAAGTCCGCCACCGGCCACTTGCTGGGCGCTGCGGGCGGCATCGAAGCGATTTTCACCGTGCTTGCCCTGCGTGACCAGATCGCTCCGGTGACCCTGAACCTGGACAACCCGGACGCCCTCGCCGAAGGACTGGACATGGTGCGCGGCCATGCGCGGCCTATGTCGATCGAATACGCGTTGTCCAACGGCTTCGGTTTTGGCGGGGTGAATGCCAGCGTGCTGTTCAAGCGCTGGGCGTAGTTTGCCCCGAGGGATCTTTTCGGGGACCATGGCGCCTTTCTCACTCTGCCACCGAGAGGCGCCCATGGCCAACCACGACCTGCAGTACACCCCGGATCCCGATGCCGACTCGATATCTTCCGACGTGATCGGTTTCAACGGCATCCTGGTTTCCACCCAGATACCGACCCGTGCCGACGGCAGCCTGGAACTGGGCGATATCACCCTGCAAAGCGAATGCACCCTGCAAGCGCTGAAAGTCGCCCTGGAAAAGGCCGGCAGCTCCATGGACCGGGTGATGCACCTGACCATCTACCTCACCGACATGGCCGACCGCGCCGCGTTCAACGAAGTCTACAAGCGCTTTTTCGCCAAGCCCTGGCCAGTACGTGCGGCCGTTGGCGTCGCCGCATTAGCGGTCGACGGCATGCGCGTGGAAGTCACCGCGATGGCCGCCAAGGCCTGAATCGGTGGGGACGGTGGGTCAGATGACATCCCTGTCAGCCATGCCGCCGTCTTCGCGGCGATGCGGCGACCCGACAAGCCAGCTCCCACATTGGCGTGATGTTGTTGGCAAGACAGTGCCCGGCGCAATGGCCCTGCTGACGGCGTTTTTCCAGCCACCACCAATCCCCTGTGGGAGCGGGCTTGCCCGCGAAAGCGGTGTATCAGTCGACATCTCTGTCGACTGTGCCGCAGT
>NZ_JBSVWB010000062.1:0-33905 GCF_054071795.1 Pseudomonas sp. SDO5271_S396 | reverse complement strand
GCCTATCAAATGTGGGAGCTGGCTTGCCTGCGATTGCAGCAACCGAGGCTCTACAAACCATCGATATGCCGATAATCCAACTGCAACCCGGCCGCCAGCGCTTGCGCCCGGCCCAACCGGATCGGACCCCGCTCGATGTCCACCAGCAATCCTGGGCACGCCAACTGCGGTAAACCGGCAATCTCTTTGAGCCGTCCATCGGTGATCACCAGCAAACGCTGATGTTCCGCTGGATAACGCTTGCGCCTGGCGACCAGCCAATGCCCGGCTTCGGTCAGCGCCGCCAGCAACGGCGTCCCCCCACCAGCACCGAGCCGATCCAGCCAAACCGCCAAGCCTTTTGCGGCTTTCAAGCCCTGAACCTGCCACTTCGGCGCTTGCCCGCTGACGGTCAACAACGCCATGCGCGCCCGCTGCCGATAGGCATCATCGAACAGTTGCGCCAACAAGCCCTTGGCATCCGCGAGCGCACGATGCCGGCGCGTGGACGCCGACGCGTCGACAATCACCAGCCACAGCTCATGGGCCGCACGGCTGCGCAGATGAAACAGCAGATCCTCACGGGCGCGAGGCCGGCCAGCCAACAAGGTGCCCGGCCAATTGATCGTCCCCTGCTTCGCGCTGCGCGCCTTGCCGTGCCTGCCTCTGTCCAATCGTCCTGCCTTGGGCCGGGCATCCGCCCCCGCGTCAGGTCGAGGGCGAATGCCTAGGGCTTTTTTGGCCAGGCGGGCACATCCCGGCGTGCGCCGGTGGGCAGAGCCGGCGCGGGCATGTCGCCCCACTGGCCCTGGCCGGGCGAAGTATCAGAGGCCTGGGGCGATTGCCCCTCACTCTGTGCGCTGGCCGGTGGGGATTGGGTTTGACGGCGATGACGCAACGCAAACTCGGCAACCGCTTCGATATCTTCTTCAGCGATGGCGATGGCCCCGCGCCAGGCCGCATGGGCGCGCGCGCCACGCAGCCAGACCAGGTCCGCGCGCAAGCCGTCGACGCCGGCGGCGAAACAGCGCTCGGTGATCTGCGCCAGCGCTTCATCATCCAGCGCAATGCTTTCCAACCGTGCCCGCGCCTCAACGCAACGCTCACGCAACGCCGCCTGGGGCTCGGCCCACTGCGCGCAGAAGGCGGCCGGATCGCTGTCGAAATCCAGGCGACGACGGATGATCTGCCCACGCTGCGCCGGCACGGCCTGCCCGCTCAACGCCACGTTGAACCCGAAGCGGTCAAGCAGTTGCGGGCGCAACTCGCCCTCCTCCGGGTTCATGGTGCCGATCAGCACAAACCGCGCCGAATGCCGGTGGGAAATGCCATCGCGTTCGATCAGGTTGGTGCCGCTGGCGGCCACATCCAACAGCAGGTCCACCAGATGGTCGGGCAGCAGGTTGACTTCATCGACGTACAACACGCCGCCATCCGCCTTGGCCAGCACGCCGGCGGAAAACTGCGCGCGGCCTTCACCCAGCGCGGCGTCCAGGTCCAGGGTGCCGACCAGACGCTCCTCGGTGGCGCCCAACGGCAAGGTGACGAATTGACCGCTGGCCAGCAGATCCGCCAGGCCACGGGCCAGTGTGGACTTGGCCATCCCGCGCGGGCCTTCGATCAACACGCCGCCGATCTTCGGGTCGATGGCGGTCAGGCACAGGGCCAGCTTCAGCTCGTCGGCGCCGACCACGGCGGACAGCGGAAAATGCGGAGTATCAGTCATCAGCTGTCTTCTTCTATATCCAGCAACAGGTTTTCCAACGCTTCCTTGTAAGCCCCGGGCTCCTGCCACAAACCGCGCTGCTGAGCCTCGAGCATGCGCTCGGCCATGTCACGCAAGGCCGCGGGGTTGTGTTGCTGCACAAAGTCGCGGGTGTCCGGGTCAAGCAGGTAGGCATCGGCAAGCAAGGCGTATTGATGATCGTCGATCAACTGCGTGGTGGCATCGAACGCGAACAGATTATCCACGGTGGCGGCCATTTCGAACGCACCTTTATAGCCATGGCGCTTCACACCGTCGATCCACTTGGGGTTGGCGGCGCGGGAACGGATCACCCGGTTCAGCTCTTCCTTCAAGGTGCGGATCTTCGGCAGGTCCGGTTGGCTATGGTCGCCGTGGTAGCTGGCAGCCTTGTCACCGCTCAGGGTTTCCACGGCAGCGAGCATGCCGCCCTGGAACTGGTAATAGTCATTGGAGTCGAGCAGGTCGTGCTCGCGGTTGTCCTGGTTCTGCAAAACCGCCTGCACCTGGCTCAAGCGTCGGCCAAATTGCTCGCGGGCGGCGGTACCTTCGTCCGAGCCGCCGTAGGCGTAACCGCCCCAGTTCAGGTAGACCTCGGCCAAGTCTTCGCGGCTTTGCCACAATCGACCATCGACCGCGCCCTGTACACCGGCGCCATAGGCCCCGGGCTTGGCACCGAAGATCCGCCAGCCGGCCTGTTTGGCCGCAGTCTCTTCGTCAAGGCCCGCCAGACGCAAAGCCTCGCGCTCGCTGCGCACCCGGGCGGCCAGGGGGTTCATGTCATCCGGCTCATCCAGCGCCGCCACGGCCTGCACCGCCGCATCGAACAGGCGAATCAGGTTGGCAAAGGCGTCGCGAAAGAAACCGGACACCCGCAAGGTCACGTCGACCCGTGGACGGTCCAGCAGACTGATCGGCAGGATTTCGAAGTCGTCCACCCGCTGGCTGCCCGTGGCCCATACCGGGCGCACGCCCATCAGCGCCATGGCCTGGGCGATATCGTCGCCGCCGGTGCGCATGGTCGCGGTGCCCCATACCGACAGACCGAGCTGGCGCAAATGGTCGCCGTGATCCTGCAGGTGGCGCTCCAGAATCAGGTTGGCCGACTGAAAGCCGATGCGCCAGGCCGTGGTGGTGGGCAGGTTGCGCACGTCCACCGTGAAGAAGTTCCGCCCGGTGGGAAGCACGTCCAGACGGCCACGGCTCGGCGCGCCGCTCGGCCCCGCCGGCACGAAGCGCCCGCTCAAGGCGTCGAGCAAGCCGCGCATTTCTGCCGGCCCACAGGCATCCAGGCGCGGCGCGACGACGATGCGCAGGCTCTCGATCACTGTTTTAACGTCTTCCCAGCCGGGCTCTTCCAACTGTTCAAGTGGCCCTTCCAGCGCCTGCTCGATCAACCGCGCGGCATACCGCTCCAGGCGTTCGCGGGTGTCGCCAGCGGTGCGCCACACCTGGGTATCGATCTGCTGCAATACCGCCGGGCGCCGCCCGGTCCAGGGTTCGGCCAACGCACAGTCGAGGGGGTCGAAACCCAGTTCGAAGGCCTTGGCGATCACCCGCAGCAGGCTTGATTGCGGGCCGCGTCCATCACCTCGGGGAATGCGCAGCAACGCCAGCAAAGTGTCGATACGCAAACGGCCTTCGGGCGATTCGCCGAAAATATGCAAGCCATCGCGGATCTGCGACTCCTTCAAATCGCACAGGTAAGTATCCAGGCGCGGCAGCCAGACGGCGGCATCGGCGTCGCTGTCCAGCTCAAGCTCCTGATCGATGCGGGTTTCGCGCACCAGCTTGAGGATGTCTTTCTGCAACTCCAGGGCGCGGCGCGGGTCCAGCAGTTGCGCTTCGTAGTATTCGTCGGCCAACAGCTCAAGATTACGCAGCGGACCATAGGTTTCAGCGCGCGTCAGGGGCGGCATCAGATGGTCGATGATCACCGCCTGGGTACGCCGCTTGGCCTGGGCGCCCTCACCCGGGTCGTTGACGATAAACGGATAGATGTTCGGCAGCGGCCCCAGCAATGTATCGGGCCAGCAGTTTTCCGACAGACCGACGCCCTTGCCGGGCAACCATTCAAGGTTGCCGTGCTTGCCCACATGGATCACGCCATGGGCGCCATAGATGTGGCGCAGCCAGAAGTAGAACGCCAGGTACGCGTGCGGCGGCACCAGGTCCGGGTCGTGGTACACCGCACTGGCATCCACCTGATACCCCCGTGCCGGTTGAATGCCGACAAAAGTCAGGCCCAGACGCAGACCGGCGATCATCAGGCGTCCGTCGCGGAACATCGGATCATTCTGCGGGGCGCCCCAACGCGCCAGCACTGCCTGGCGATTGGCTTCGGGCAAACGATTGAACAGCACCTCGTACTCATCCAGGCCCAGGCTTTGATGGCAAGGGCGCAGGTCGAGGCTGTCCAGATCATTGGTGACGCCGCCGAGCAACGCGTGGATCAGGTCGGTACCGCTCGCCGGCAATTCGCTCGGCAGCGGATAGCCCTCGGCGCGCAAGGCACGCAGGATATTCAGCGCCGCCGCTGGCGTATCCAGACCAACGCCATTGCCGATACGGCCATCGCGGGTCGGGTAGTTGGCGAGGATCAGCGCGATGCGTTTTTCGCCATTCGACACCCGTGCGAGTTCGACCCAGCGTCGCGCCAGTTCGGCAACAAAATCCATGCGCTCCGGCGCCGCCCGGTAGCACACCACATCCGACTGGCTGCGCTCACTGCGCCAGGCCAGGTCCTTGAAGCTGATCGGCCGGCTGATAATGCGCCCGTCCAGCTCCGGCAAGGCAATGTGCATCGCCAGGTCACGCGGGCCCAGGCCCTGCTCGCTGGCCTGCCAGCCGGGCTGGTTATCCTGGGCGCAAATGGCCTGGATCACCGGGATATTGCGCCGAAACGGCCGCAAGTGCGGCGCTTCAGGCGTGGATTGGGCAAAGCCGGTGGTGTTGAGAATCACCGCAACCTGCGCGTCATCCAGCAAGTTCTCGACCACCGTCAGACAGCCGGGCTCCTTCAGGCTGGCCACTGCGATCGGCAACGGGTTGAGCCCCGCCGCCTGCAAGCGCTGGCAGAACACATCGATGAATCCGGTGTTGGCGGCCTGCAAATGGGAGCGGTAGAACAGCACCGCCGCCACCGGCCACTCTGCGCGCCAGTCCGCCTGCCAGTCGTTCAGGCGCGGATGGGCGTGATGTGGATGATAAATCGCTGTGCGTGGCAGGGTTTGCGGCTCGGACCAGGCATAGTCGCGGCCCAGGTAACCGCTGGCCAGGCAGCGATAGAAATCCAGCGCATTACCCAAGCCGCCCTGGCGCAGGAAGTGCCACAGACGGTCGCGTGCTTGCTCACCTACGGTGCTCAGGCTGCTGAGTTCCGGGTCCGGGCGATCGTCTCCCGGGACCAGAATCAGCTGCACCCCGCGTTCAGCCAACTCCACCAGGCGTTCAATGCCGTAGCGCCAATAACCGATGCCGCCATGCAGCGAAATCAGGATGACTTTGGCGTGGCGCAGCACTTCGTCGACATACAGGTCGACCGAGGCATGGTTCTGCACCTGCATCGGGTTGGCCAGACGCAGGCTGGGGTAATCGTCGGGCAACTGCTGGGCCGCTTCGGCCAGCAGCGCCAGGCTGGAGTCGCCACTGCACAGGATCACCAGTTCGGCGGGGGTTTGTCCAAGGTCGGCAATATTGTCGTCCGAGACGAAACCACCGGGCTGGGTCCTGAGCAGGTGCATGGGTCAGACGCTGAGGGCAGCGCGCAGTTGCGCTTCGAGGCCCGCCGCATCCAGTTCCTGACCGATCAGTACCAGGCGCGTCGTGCGGGCTTCATCGGCGCCCCAGGCACGGTCGAAATGCTTGTCGAAACGCGTGCCCACCCCCTGGATCAACAGGCGCATCGGCTTGTTCGGGATGGCCGCGAAGCCCTTGATGCGCAGGATGCCGTGTTGCACCACCAATTGGGTCAGCGCGTCGAGCAGCAACGCTTCGTCGGCTTGCGGCAGGTCGATGGAAATGGAGTCGAACGCGTCGTGATCGTGGTCATGGTCGTCTTCACCTTCGTGGTGATGATCGTGATGGCTGTGACGACCATCGATGTGCTCTTCGGAGCCGGCGCCCAGGCCGATCAGTACGTCCAGCGGCAGACGACCGCTGCTGGCTTCGACGATCTTCACCGCTGGCGGCAGTTCTTCGGCGACTTCCAGGCGTACCCGGGCCAGGTCTTCCGGGTTGATCAGGTCGGTCTTGTTGAGGATCACCAGGTCGGCGCTGGCCAGTTGGTCGGCAAACAGCTCGTGCAGCGGCGATTCGTGGTCCAGGTTCGGGTCCAGTTTGCGCTGGGCATCGACTTGGTCCGGGAAAGCGGCGAAGGTGCCCGCGGCCACGGCCGGGCTGTCGACCACGGTGATCACCGCGTCGACGGTGCAGGCGCTGCGGATTTCCGGCCACTGGAAGGCTTGTACCAAAGGTTTTGGCAGGGCCAGGCCCGAGGTTTCGATGAGGATGTGGTCAAGGTCGCCACGACGGGCTACCAGTTCGCGCATCACCGGGAAAAACTCTTCCTGCACGGTGCAGCACAGGCAACCGTTGGCCAGTTCGAACACCCGGCCAACGGCCTCTTCTTCGGTGCAACCGATGGAGCACTGCTTGAGGATTTCACCGTCGATGCCCAGCTCGCCGAACTCGTTGACGATCACGGCGATGCGACGGCCCTGGGCGTTGTCGAGCATATGGCGCAGCAAGGTGGTTTTGCCCGAGCCGAGGAAACCGGTAACGATGGTGACGGGGAGTTTGGCCAGTGTTTTCATCGGATGCCCTTTGGGGCGGGCATACGGGACGATAGGCCCTGCGACGGCGCGCAGCAGCGGATTTCGTCACCGGATCACCCCGCCCGGTTGAAGTAGAAAATCGGTTGCGAGGCAGGTCTCCTGGCTTGGGGCGTGCGGGTCTTGCGACCGGCGCTGGCTGCGCCTTCCCGCCGTTTTGGCAGTGGCGTGGCAGTCAGTTGAACCCTTCACAGTTGCGGGGGCAGCCGCGGCTTGGACCGCGTTCCCTTCTTAGCTCCGGCCTGGGCTGGAGAACCTCGAGGGTGCAAGGCTACGCAGTGCAGTCGGGATGGTCAATGTCAGCGGGCTTTATTGAAGAACCCACAAGCACACTGCCTGCCGACATTGCAGGCCTGATCATATTGACGCGAATACATGACGTATGAATTTGCAATACTTATCAACCCTGTACATGGAACAATTAAAAGACCCACGCCACATAGGGAAGGCAGCACAAACATTCTGTCTAGTTAAGTCAGCCATAAACTTGACATCTCCTAGACAGTTAGCCATCCAACATATAACAGTTGAGATAAACCTATGTCTACTTCCACCTCTATGCGCACCGACGTCACCCCGCATTTCGCACAACTGAATGAAACCTCACAAACTTCAACCTCACGCCCTCTTGCGGCGTTGGGTGATAAAGAATTGGCGATAAAAGTAATGGAAATGGGCTCTGCGCTCGATCCCTGGGGAAACAACTTCTTCACGATCCATACCGCCTATCAGTGACACAAGGCAAACTGGAGAACGGCCAACCGGCTACCCAAGAACAAATGGACACGATGAAAGAGTTCCTGGCACGCCCTGACCTTTATAACCTTCTCGATCTCATGCCCAATGGTGGCGTCGAAGACGGAAAAATATATCTGGACTCAGTTGCAACATTTGCGGAAGAGATTTCGCAGGTGAGTGATCGTAGGTTGATGGAGTTTGCCAAGCTATTTCATAGCACTTTCGACACCACAGGTAACGGCTATGTCAACTTCAACGAACTAAAAAAAGCCGAAGATCGCGACATTCCCGAACTGGCAAAAAAAGTTGCCCGGGAATTACTCGCACGCCCAGAACTCCTTAAGCAATTGGATATTGGTATCGGCTTCCTCGGGTTCGCAGGCAAGGATGATGAACGCTATGACGTTACCAACCTCGACTATATGATTAAAAACAGTTCCAGGCGGGTTAATTACCTATTCAGGAGTCGAACTGTCTGATCTGTCGGAAGGACGAGGCGTATAACACTTGAGTCATCAACCTCTGGTATTTGACGCGCATTGCTCGCCCATGCTCTCCTACACACCTTGTTTCGGGTGCCCTTCACAGGGTGAAACGGGAAACCGGTACGCCATACCCCTATGGCAAGTCCGGTGCTGCCCCCGCAACGGTAAGCGAGCGAAGCGTCAGATCCACTGTGCATACGCATGGGAAGGCGACACTTTCAAAGGCGAACAGCCCCTCGCAAGCCCGGAGACCGGCCCGAAAAAATCAGATAACAAACCCGCGGTGGGCGGGCGCTGTTCAGAACCCTGCGTGCCTGGCTCGCGGGGTTTTCATGCGCTCGTATCACCCTGAAACCCTGAAGGGACGCGCCATGTCGATCATCAGCAGCACTTCGCACGCCACAGGCAACACCACCACTCTCAGCCAACGCCTGACCGCCGCCATCGGTGCGTCGATCCTCGGCGCGTGCCTGGTGTATTTCGCCGGTTTCTCCCATATCGAAGCGGTACACAACGCTGCTCACGATACTCGCCACAGCGCCGCGTTCCCGTGCCACTGAGACCTGCCGACATGATCAAGCGTATTGCCCAAACCGCAGGCTTCACCGGCCTGCTGGCCGCCCTGCTGCTGACCCTTTTGCAAAGCTTCTGGGTCGCCCCACTGATTCTGCAGGCGGAAACCTACGAAAACGCCCCCGCCGCCACCGAAGTGGCCCATGAGCATGCCGAAGGCGCCGCCGCCCACAGCCATGATGCCGAGGCCTGGGAGCCGGAAGATGGTTGGCAGCGCGTGCTGTCCACCACCGGTGGCAACCTGGTGGTCGCCGTCGGTTTTGCGCTGATGCTTGCCGGCCTCTACACCCTGCGCGCACCGACCCGCGCCGCACAAGGCTTGCTGTGGGGCCTGGCCGGTTACGCCACCTTCGTGCTGGCGCCCACCATGGGCCTGCCGCCTGAGCTGCCGGGCACTGCTGCGGCCGATCTGGCGCAGCGTCAGGTCTGGTGGATCGGCACCGCCGCCTCCACCGCCGCCGGTATCGCGCTGATCGTGTTTGGCCGCAACTGGCTGCTGAAAGTACTGGGCGTGGCGATCCTCGCAGTGCCGCATGTGATCGGTGCCCCGCAACCGGAAGTCCACTCGATGCTGGCACCGGAAGCCCTGGAAGCGCAGTTCAAGATCGCCTCGCAGTTGACCAACGTCGCCTTCTGGCTGGCCTTGGGCCTGATCAGCGCGTGGCTGTTCCGTCGCAACCGTGACGATCAATACGCCGCATGATTCTGGCGGTTGGCCTGGGGTGCCAGCGGGGCTGTGATGTTCGTGCCCTGCTGGAGCTGTTTGACAACGCCCTCGCGGAGGAGGGCGTTGATCGCAACAGCATCACCGCACTGGCCAGCATCGATTTGAAAAAGGACGAGCCGGGAATACTGGCCTTGGCCAAGGTGTTGAAACTGCCGCTGCACTGTTTCAACGCGGAACAACTGGCGGTTTTTGCCGACCGCCTGAGTCACACATCCGAGGTCGCATTCGCCCATACCGGCTGTTACGGCATCGCCGAAAGCGCCGCCCTGGCCCTGGCCGAACACCTTTCGGGGACTTCTGCCCGCCTGCTGATCACCCGCAAAAAAAACGCCCAGGCCACCTTTGCATTGGCGTGCGCCGGCTAAAATCCCGATAATTGCGCACCCCGATCATGAGCGATTTTCATGCTCGCCCGTTTTTAAACAGGATTTTCCATGACCGTCTACTTCATCGGCGCAGGCCCCGGCGACCCGGATTTGATCACTGTCAAAGGCCAGCGGCTGATCCGTAACTGCCCGGTGATCCTCTATGCCGGCTCGCTGGTGCCTGCAGCGGTGCTGGAAGGTCATCGGGCGGAAACCGTCGTCAACAGCGCCGAATTGCATCTGGAACAGATCATCGACCTGATCAAGGCAGCCCATGAAAAAGGCCAGGACGTAGCGCGAGTGCATTCCGGCGACCCGAGCCTGTACGGCGCCATCGGCGAGCAGATCCGTCATTTGCGCGAGCTTGGCATTCCGTTCCAGATCATCCCTGGCGTGACGGCTGTATCCGCCTGTGCGGCGTTGCTGGAAACGGAACTGACCCTGCCGGACATCGCCCAGAGCGTGATCCTGACCCGTTATGCCGATAAAACCAGCATGCCCGCCGGTGAGGCGTTCGACAGCCTGGCACAGCATGGCACGACCATGGCGATCCACTTGGGGGTCAACCATCTGGAGAAAATCGTCGCCGAGTTGCTGCCACATTACGACGCAGATTGCCCGATTGCCGTGGTGCACCGGGCGACGTGGCCGGATCAGGATTGGGTGGTCGGTACTTTGACGGATATTGCTGAAAAGGTGGCGATCAAAGGTTTTCGGCGCACTGCGCTGATCATCGTGGGCAGAGTGTTGGCAGACGACAGCTTCAGCGAATCCTCGCTTTACCGCGCCGGCCATGCACACCTCTATCGCCCGTGAAGGAACGCGCCCACTCTATTGATTGTTCCCACGCTCCGCGTGGGAATGCAGCCATGGACGCTCCGCGTCTGCCTTTGAAGTCGTGACGCGGAGCGTCACAGGATGCGTTTCCACGCAGAGCGTGGGAACGATCGGCATGGATAGTGCACCGCATTAAATTTCAGGCATAAAAAACGGCGCTCACGGGGCGCCGTTTTTTCGTTCGCAGTGAACGCCTTACTCAGTAGTAGGCGTTTTCTTTCTGCGTGTGGTCGGTCACGTCACGTACGCCCTTGAGCTCCGGAATACGCTCGAGCAGGGTGCGCTCGATGCCTTCGCGCAGGGTCACGTCCGCCTGGCCGCAGCCCTGGCAGCCGCCGCCGAACTTGAGCACGGCGATGCCGTCGTCGACCACGTCGATCAGGCTGACCTGGCCGCCGTGGCTGGCCAGCCCCGGGTTGATCTCGGTTTGCAGGTAGTAGTTGATGCGCTCGTTCACCGGGCTGTCGGCGGTAACATTCGGCACCTTGGCGTTGGGCGCCTTGATGGTCAACTGGCCGCCCATGCGGTCAGTGGCGTAGTCGACCACGGCGTCATCAAGGAAGGCTTCGCTGAAGGCATCGATATAGGCGGTGAAGCTTTTCAGCCCCAGGGCGGTGTCTTCAGGCTTTTCTTCACCGGGCTTGCAGTAGGCGATGCAAGTTTCGGCGTACTGGGTACCCGGCTGGGTGATAAAGACGCGGATACCGATACCCGGGGTGTTCTGCTTGGACAGCAGGTCAGCCAGGTAATCGTGGGCGGCGTCGGTAATGGTTATGGCAGTCATGGAAACTCCTCACAGGCTTGCCGGCAGTTTACGCCAAAATATTACGCAGGTACAAAGTCCGAGTAATTTTGTCGGAAAAGACCGGCACCACCCGTCAGAGGTTTTCATAGCGATTCATATCCAGCACGCCCTCTTCCACCGGCGTGGTTTCGTGGATGTAGCGCGATAGATCGTGGAAATACTGCCAGAACAGCGGATGACTGCGCCGCACACCCCAGCGATCGACGATCTTTTCAAAGCGCTTGGCGTCCTTGGCCCGCTCCATTTCGGTGACGAACTCGGGCACTTCCCGTGCCGGAATATTGAACATGAAGTTCGGGTAACTGCTCAGCACGCCCGGGTAAATGGTCACAGTGTCCAGGCCCGGCTGATAGCGATAAGCCTCACCCAGCAGAAACGCCACGTTACTGTGGGCGCGATTGCGCAGCATGCTGTAGACCACGCGCTTGCCGCTGTCGGTTTGCACCCGCAGCATCGTGGCTTCCGGCAATTGATCGATCACCTTGAGCCCCGCCGCCGGGCGTGAAGTCAGACGGCTCAGCGCTTGCTCCGCGTCCTGCAGGGCCGGGTCGATACCGTCGCGGGAGCAATAGGCGCCGCTGCAGCGGTTGATCGGGTCCGGACTGGCATTCAAATCGCCATAACGGCTGAGCAACTGGTTGGCAAAGTCGCGTTTGGGGTCTTTTTCGTCCAGGTGCAGGCCACTCGGCTTGCTGTCGTCAATGGCTTCATAATCCAGCCACAGCTTGATCTTGCCGCTGTTCTGGTACCAGTCATCCATGAACCCCTCACGGGAATCGGCCGGCATCAGGCGCAGGAAATTCTGCTCGGCGCCGTTGCGGATCAAGTCGAAGTACAGACGGGTCTGAGCCTGGTGCGACACGTTGCCGAACACGTCGAAGTTCACCGCCAGTTGATAGTAAGTCCGTTCCAGCAACGGGTAATCGAACAGCCACAGGGTTTGTGGCACTTCGCCGATCAGCCCCTTGGTCACTGAAGCACTGTCGAAGTGGCGGAAGATACTCAGCAAGGCATTGTCATTGCCGGCCCACAGGGTCGACCAGCTTGGCGGCGTCAGGTCGGCATAACTGTCGCGGCGCAAGGCCTCGTACTGGTTGCGTTTGTCGCGATACGCCAGCCACAGGCTCAGCACGCTGCCCACGTCATCGTTCTGCCCGGGCATGGCCAGCAGCGGCGTGGCCTGGCCGCGATAGCGTGCATCGGTGATGTACAGGTCGTGGTCGGGGTCCTGGAACAGGGTCCAGAAGTTGTCACGAATCACGTCGGTGGCAATCTGACCGCGACACACCGGCCCGCGAATGAAGGTGCGCACGAAATATTCGGCGTTATCCAGCATGAACTGGTAGCGCGCCTTCGCCGGTATGGCTTCGAAGGTTTCGAACGGGTTGGCACGACGTCCCGGGCCGTAACCCGGTAAAGCGTTGACCTGCCAGTTGCCGGCGTAGAACAACTCCTTGATGCGCGCCATTTTCGCCGCGCTGAACGGATAGGTGATGTGGGTCTTGTGCACGATCACGCCCTGCACCGGCCACAGGCGATAGTAAACCTGGGTGCCCGGGTCGTCGTTGGGGCGACGGGTGTTGATCAGGTCGATGGGCTGACCGCTCGGCGTGCGCGAGCGCACCCACTGGAAGAAATGCCCCGGCTCGCCATTCTCGAAGTAGATATGCGCCAGGAACAAATGCTCGAACAACCAGCGCGCCACCAGGCTTTCCCGGGCGCCGGGCTGATTGAACAGGTTTTCCCATTGCTGCACTTGCAGGGCTTCTTTGGCACTCGGCGCCAGGCCCTGCTCATCGATAGGCGCACCGGACGCCAGCCAACGCTGCAGGGTCTGGTATTGCTGGTCGGTAAGCCCGGTGACCGCCAGCGGCATGCCCTCCTTAGGATGGGCACCGGCATAGGCATTGAACTCACCCGGGGTGGCGCACATGTTTTCGCGGTTGAGCCCCAGCACGATCTCATCGGGCAATTTGGCATTGGGTTGCAACGGCGCGTTGTGCCCCAGCTCCAGCATGCGCGCCATCAGCGCCGCCTGGCTGCCCTGGGCATCCAGCACCGAATAGAAGCCTTTTTGCTGCCAGGCCGCCTTGCCGAAGGCGTCGTAAAACAGACGCGTCGTCGGCGTGGCCTGACCCCGTTCGCCATCGTAGACCGGCACCTTGCTCGCGCCCCGCGTCGCGCCTTCGGCACTGCCCAGGTTGAGCTGGCAGGCCGAGTCATAGCAGGCATGGCAGGCCACGCACTTCTCGGTAAAGATCGGCTGAATATCGCGGGTGTAGGAAATCGCGGGGGCAGGACTTTGTGCCTGTGTGGTGCTGGCAAAGAATAACAGCGCGGCGCTGACAATAAGGCGAAGTGACATGTATCCGGTTCCGATCCGAAGCGTACGCTGAAAATTTGCCGGTGATTCTACCGACCCACACCCCACAGAAACATGAACGATATTCATGCAAAACCCGTATCTACTCCAAATCGGCACAGGTTTGTTATGATTCTCGCCCTCCGAAATGCCTGACCAGAGTAGTCCCATGCCCGATCGTAGCGCTCGCCTGCAAGCCCTTCACCAAGCCCTCAAGGAACGCATCCTGATTCTTGACGGCGGCATGGGCACGATGATTCAGAGCTACAAACTCGAAGAGCAGGACTACCGTGGCAAACGCTTCGCCGACTGGCCGAGCGACGTCAAGGGCAACAACGATCTGCTGGTCATCACACGCCCGGACGTGATCGGCGGCATCGAAAAGGCCTACCTGGATGCCGGCGCCGACATTCTGGAAACCAACACCTTCAACGCCACGCGCATTTCCATGGCCGACTATGGCATGGAAGAACTGGCATTCGAGCTAAACGTAGAAGGCGCGCGACTGGCACGCAAGATCGCCGACGCCAAAACCCTGGAGAACCCGGACAAGCCGCGCTTCGTCGCCGGCGTGCTCGGCCCGACCAGCCGTACCTGCTCGCTGTCGCCGGATGTGAACAACCCCGGCTACCGCAACGTGACGTTCGATGAACTGGTGGAGAACTACACCGAGGCCACCAAGGGCCTGATCGAAGGTGGCGCCGACCTGATCCTGATCGAAACGATCTTTGACACCCTCAACGCCAAGGCCGCGATCTTTGCCGTGCAGGGTGTATTCGAAGAACTGAATATCGAACTGCCGATCATGATCTCCGGCACCATTACCGACGCCTCCGGCCGTACGCTGTCGGGCCAGACCACCGAAGCGTTCTGGAACTCGGTGGCCCACGCCAAGCCGCTCTCGGTGGGCCTGAACTGCGCCCTGGGCGCCAGCGAACTGCGCCCCTACCTGGAAGAGCTGTCGAACAAGGCCAACACCCACGCTTCCGCGCACCCGAACGCCGGCCTGCCCAACGAATTCGGCGAGTACGACGAACTGCCGGCACAAACCGCCAAGGTCATCGAAGAATTCGCCCAGAGCGGTTTCCTGAATATCGTCGGCGGCTGCTGCGGTACCACGCCGGGCCATATCGAAGCCATCGCCAAGGCAGTGGCCGGCTATGCACCGCGCGTAATCCCGGACATTCCCAAGGCCTGCCGCCTGTCGGGCCTGGAGCCGTTCACCATTGATCGACAGTCGCTGTTCGTCAACGTCGGCGAGCGCACCAACATCACCGGCTCGGCCAAGTTCGCCCGGCTTATTCGTGAAGAGAATTACACCGAGGCACTGGAAGTTGCCTTGCAGCAGGTAGAAGCCGGCGCCCAGGTGATCGACATCAACATGGACGAAGGGATGCTGGACTCGAAGAAGGCCATGGTGACCTTCCTCAACCTGATCGCCGGCGAGCCGGATATCTCCCGCGTGCCGATCATGATCGACTCCTCCAAGTGGGAGGTGATCGAGGCCGGTCTCAAGTGCATCCAGGGCAAGGGCATCGTCAATTCCATCAGCATGAAGGAAGGCGTGGAACAGTTCATCCACCACGCCAAGCTGTGCAAGCGCTATGGCGCCGCCGTGGTGGTGATGGCCTTCGACGAAGCCGGCCAGGCCGATACCGAAGCGCGCAAGAAAGAAATCTGCAAACGCTCCTACGACATCCTGGTCAATGAAGTCGGCTTCCCGCCGGAAGACATCATCTTCGACCCGAACATCTTCGCGGTCGCCACCGGTATCGAAGAGCACAACAACTACGCGGTCGACTTCATCAACGCCTGCGCCTATATCCGTGACGAACTGCCGTACGCATTGAGCTCGGGCGGCGTCTCCAACGTGTCGTTCTCGTTCCGGGGCAACAACCCGGTGCGCGAGGCGATCCACTCGGTGTTCCTGCTGTACGCGATCCGTAACGGCCTGACCATGGGTATCGTCAATGCCGGCCAGCTGGAGATCTACGACCAGATCCCGGTGGAACTGCGGGACGCCGTGGAAGACGTGGTGCTCAACCGAACCCCGGAAGGCACCGACGCCCTCCTCGCCATCGCCGACAAATACCGGGGCGACGGCAGCACCAAGGAAGCCGAAACCGAAGAGTGGCGTGGCTGGGACGTGAACAAGCGACTGGAACACGCGCTGGTCAAAGGCATCACCACGCACATCGTCGAGGACACCGAAGAGTCCCGGCTGTCGTTCGCACGTCCTATCGAAGTGATCGAAGGTCCGCTGATGTCTGGCATGAACATCGTTGGCGACCTGTTTGGCGCCGGCAAAATGTTCCTGCCCCAGGTGGTGAAATCCGCCCGTGTGATGAAGCAGGCGGTGGCGCACTTGATTCCGTTCATCGAACTGGAAAAAGGCGACAAGCCGGAAGCCAAGGGCAAGATTCTGATGGCCACGGTGAAAGGCGACGTGCACGACATCGGCAAGAACATCGTCGGCGTGGTGCTGGGCTGCAACGGCTATGACATCGTCGACCTGGGCGTGATGGTACCGGCGGAGAAAATCCTGCAAGTGGCCAGGGAAGAGAAGTGCGACATCATTGGCCTGTCCGGCCTGATCACGCCGTCGCTGGACGAAATGGTGCATGTGGCGCGCGAGATGCAGCGCCAGGACTTCCACCTGCCGCTGATGATCGGTGGCGCCACCACGTCCAAGGCGCACACGGCGGTGAAGATCGAACCCAAGTACAGCAACGATGCCGTGGTGTACGTGACCGACGCCTCCCGCGCGGTAGGCGTGGCCACGCAGTTGCTGTCCAAGGAGCTGAAAGCCGGCTTTGTGGAGCGTACCCGCGAGGAATACGTGGAAGTGCGCGAACGCACCGCCAACCGCAGCGCCCGTACCGAACGCTTGAGCTATGCCGCGGCCATCGCCAAGAAGCCGCAGTTCGACTGGGCCAGCTATACGCCGGTCACGCCGAGCTTTACCGGGGCGCGGGTGCTGGACAATATCGACCTGAATGTCCTGGCAGAATACATCGACTGGACGCCGTTCTTCATCTCTTGGGACTTGGCCGGCAAGTTCCCGCGCATCCTGGACGACGAAGTAGTGGGTGAAGCCGCCACCGCGCTGTACGCCGACGCGCGCGCCATGCTGACCAAGCTGATCGACGAAAAGCTTATCAGCGCCCGTGCCGTGTTCGGCTTCTGGCCCACCAGCCAGGTGCGCGATGACGATCTGGAAGTGTACGGCGACAATGGTGAAACCCTGGCCACCCTGCATCACCTGCGCCAGCAGACCATCAAGACCGACGGCAAGCCGAACTTCTCCCTCGCCGACTTCGTGGCGCCCAAGGACAGCGGCGTCACTGACTACATCGGCGGGTTCATCACCACCGCCGGCATCGGCGCCGAAGAAGTGGCCAAGGCGTACCAGGACGCGGGCGACGACTACAACTCGATCATGGTCAAGGCCCTGGCGGATCGTCTGGCCGAGGCCTGCGCCGAGTGGCTGCACCAGCAGGTGCGTAAAGACTATTGGGGTTACGCCCAGGACGAGCAACTGGACAACGAAGCGCTGATCAAGGAGCAGTACAGCGGCATCCGCCCTGCCCCGGGCTACCCGGCCTGCCCGGATCACACCGAGAAAGGCACCCTGTTCCAGTTGCTCGACCCCGAAGCTCGCGAAATGGAACCGGGCCGCAGCGGCGTGTTCCTCACCGAACACTACGCAATGTTTCCCGCGGCGGCGGTCAGCGGCTGGTATTTCGCCCACCCGCAGGCGCAGTACTTCGCCGTCGGCAAGGTCGACAAGGACCAAGTGAACAGCTACACCGCACGCAAGGGCCAGGACCTGGCCGTGACCGAGCGTTGGCTGGCGCCGAACCTGGGTTACGACGACTGATCTGACACAACACCGATAAAACTCTGGGAGCTGGCTTGCCTGCGAAGACGGTCTTTCAGTTGATGACAATATCGACTGATAAACCGCTATCGCAGGCAAGCCAGCTCCCACACAAAACCACCCCACAAAGAACTTTGATTGTTCCCACGCTCCGTGGAAACGATCGGTCATCAAGACAGTTGCTCCCACATTGTTTTTGTGGTGTTTGGACTATGCTTTCCTTCAGGCTCCGTCTTGCGAGGGATGTATGGACGATCCGGTCAACAACAAACCGCCCACCTTCTGGCAGATGCTCCACAGCGTGATGGCCGCTGCCTTTGGCGTGCAGAGCGGCAAGAACCGCGCACGGGACTTCACCCACGGCAAGCCCAGCCATTTTGTGGTGCTGGGCATTCTGTTCACCGCCGTGTTCGCCTTGACCTTGTTTGGCATCGTGCAACTGGTGTTGCACCTGGCCGGCGTTTAAACCAAAAAAAACAGGGAGCAGCTTGGCTGCTCCCTGTCTTTTTGCTTGCAGGTCGCGCCTTCTTCCTACTGATGGCTGACCCAGAACACGGCGGTCCCAACCACCAGGATTATCAGGAACAAAATCGCCCAGGCATCAACGGTACTGTCGGGTTTGCGGGCTTTGGTTGAATTGCTCATCGCATCGCCTCTTGTCGGTTTTATCGGTGATTGCTCTCAAACACGCTCACAGTAAAGTTGACGATTGTCCGCATGACAAATGTGGGTTTTCTGATAATCAGCCTCATTAGTCGATTTGGTTCTTTGCATATACTCAAACTTCACTTTTGCGCATAAACGCAAACTGGTATCGTGCGCCGGCTCCGTTGGGAGTGCGCGGCCGTGCGCGCAGATTTGCCGAGAACAGGACCTATATGTACGTATACGACGAATACGATCAGCGCATCATCGAGGACCGCGTCAAGCAGTTCCGTGATCAGACCCGACGCTACCTGGCAGGTGAGCTGAGCGAAGAAGAGTTCCGCCCTCTGCGCCTGCAAAATGGCCTTTATGTTCAGCGCTTTGCGCCGATGCTGCGGGTGGCCGTGCCCTATGGCCAACTGACGTCCCGTCAGATGCGCATGATGGCCAAGATTGCCCGCGACTTCGACAAAGGCTACGCCCACATCAGTACCCGCCAGAACATACAGTTCAACTGGCCGGCCCTGGAAGATGTGCCGGACATCCTGGCTGAATTGGCCACCGTGCAGATGCACGCCATTCAGACGAGCGGTAACTGCCTGCGCAACGTGACCACCGACCAATTTGCCGGTGTCGCCGCCGACGAACTGATCGATCCGCGCCCCTGGTGTGAAATCGTCCGTCAGTGGACCACCTTCCACCCTGAATTCGCCTACCTGCCGCGCAAGTTCAAGATCGCCATCAATGGCTCGACCTCGGACCGTGCAGCCATCGAAGTGCACGATATCGGCCTGGAGCCGGTGTACAACGCCGCCGGCGAGCTGGGCTTCCGCGTACTGGTAGGTGGCGGCCTGGGCCGTACCCCGGTGGTCGGCGCCTTCATCAATGAGTTCCTGCCCTGGCAGGACCTGTTGAGCTACCTCGACGCCATCCTGCGGGTCTACAACCGCTATGGCCGTCGTGACAACAAGTACAAGGCCCGGATCAAGATCCTGGTCAAGGCGCTGACCCCCGAGGTGTTCGCCCAGAAAGTCGACGCCGAGATGGAACACCTGCGCGGCGGTCAGACCACCCTGACCGAAGCTGAAGTGCACCGTGTGGCCAAACACTTCGTCGACCCGCAGTACAAGACCCTGAGCAATCAGGACGCCGAGTTCGCAGCGCTCGATCAAGAACATCCGGGCTTCGCCCGCTGGCGTGGCCGCAACACCCTGGCGCACAAGCAGCCGGGCTATGTGGCCGTGACCCTGTCGCTCAAGCCGACCGGCGTGGCGCCGGGCGACATCACCGACAAGCAGCTGGACGCCGTCGCCGACCTGGCCGACCGCTACAGCTTCGGTCAACTGCGCACCTCCCACGAGCAGAACATCATTCTGGCGGACGTCGAGCAAAGCCAACTGTTCACCCTGTGGGGCGAGCTGCGCGAAGGCGGTTTCGCCACGCCGAACATCGGCCTGCTGACCGACATCATCTGCTGCCCGGGTGGCGATTTCTGCTCCCTGGCCAACGCCAAGTCGATCCCGATCGCCGAATCGATCCAGCGTCGCTTCGACGACCTGGACTACCTGTTCGATATCGGCGAGCTGGATCTGAACATCTCCGGTTGCATGAACGCCTGCGGTCACCACCACGTCGGCCACATCGGCATCCTGGGCGTGGACAAGAAAGGCGAAGAATTCTACCAAGTGTCCCTGGGCGGCAGCGCCAGCCGTGACGCGAGCCTGGGCAAGATCCTCGGCCCGTCCTTCGCCCAGGAAGCCATGCCGGACGTGATCGCCAAGCTGATCGACGTGTACGTTGAACAACGTACCGAAGATGAACGCTTCATCGACACTTACCAGCGCATTGGCATCGACCTGTTCAAGGAGCGCGTCTATGCAGCGAATCATTAAGAACAACGAAGTCATCGACGAAACCTGGCACTTGCTGCCCAAGGACACGAGCTTCGACAGCATCTCCAACTGCGACGATCTGATCGTGCCGCTGGCACTGTGGCGCGAACACGGCCACGCCCTCAAGGCCCGCGACGGCGGACTGGGCGTATGGCTGGACGCCGATGAAGAAGCCGAGGAAATCGGCGATGACGTGAAACACTTCCAGGTCATCGCGCTGAACTTCCCGGCGTTCACTGACGGTCGCAACTACTCCAACGCACGCCTGCTGCGTGACCGTTACGGTTACACCGGTGAATTGCGCGCGATTGGCGATGTGCTGCGTGACCAACTGTTCTACCTGCGCCGCTGTGGCTTCGACGCGTTCGCACTGCGGGCCGACAAAGACCCGTACGAGGCACTGGAAAGCCTCAAGGACTTCTCGGTGACCTACCAGGCCGCTACCGACGAACCGCTGCCGCTGTTCCGTCGTCGCTGACCGATCGTTCCCACTCCGCGTGGGAATGCCTCGCCGGACGCTCTGCGTCCGCTGTTGGGATGCGGAGCGTCCAAGGCTGCATTCCCACGCAGAGCGTGGGAATGATCAGACGCTGAGCTTGATCGACGCCAGCACCTGCTTCTGCCCCATGGAACACGGCACATCGGCCGGGTGCGCTCGCACGGCCTCGATCACTCCCAGCAATTGCGCCTTGTTTTGCGCCAGTTGCGTCTGCATCACCTCAATCTGAGCGACCTTGCGCTCCAATGCCTCGATCAATTCGTCGCGTTTGTGCTCGCCCGGTGCCGGCATCAATGCCTTAAGCTCCTGCAAAGTGAACCCGGCCTGTTGCGCACTTTGGATCAGTTGCAGGGTTTGCAGCGCCTCCTCTGAATAACGTCGATAGCCATTGGCCTGGCGCCCCACCTGACTGATCAAGCCTTGCGCCTCATAGAAACGGATGCGCGACGCCGCCAGCCCACTCTGTTTTGCCAACTCACCGATATTCATCGTCCAACCCTGCTTGACATTAAAGTTAACTTTAAGCTTAGCCTGAGGCCTCCCTCGCTCAGGAGTCAACCCATGTCCCCCTTTGAAGCCCTGCAACTGCCCAATGGCCAAGTGTTATCGAACCGTATCGCCAAGGCGGCGATGGAAGAAAATATGGCCGATGCCCGGCAAGCACCGTCCCGCGAGCTGAAGCGGCTGTACAAGACCTGGGCCGACGGTGAGCCCGGCCTGCTGATCACCGGTAACGTAATGATCGACCGCCGCGCCATGACCGGCCCGGGTGGCGTGGCCCTGGAGGATGAACAGCATCTGGACAGCTTCCGCGAATGGGCCGACGTGGCGCGGGCCAAAGGCGTGCACTTCTGGGTACAGCTCAGCCATCCCGGGCGGCAGACGCCCGGCAATCTGCGTCAGCTCGCCATTGCGCCGTCTGCGGTGGCGCTGGACCTGGGCGGTTTCTCGAAGATGTTCGCCAAGCCCCGGGCCATGACCGAAGACGACATTCAGGATGTGATCGAGCGTTTCGCCACCAGCGCGCGCCTGGCCGAAAAAGCCGGGTTTACCGGGGTGCAAATCCATGGCGCCCATGGGTACTTGCTCAGCCAGTTCCTGTCGCCCCTGAGCAACCAGCGCACTGACCGCTGGGGCGGCTCCCTGGAAAACCGTGCGCGGTTGTTGCTGGAAGTGATCCGGGCCGTGCGGGCCAGTGTCAGCCCGTCGTTTTGTGTGGCGGTCAAGCTCAACTCCGCGGACTTTCAGCGCGGCGGTTTTGCAGAGGCCGACGCCCGCGCCGTGGTCGAGCTGCTGAACCCACTGCCCATCGACCTGCTGGAGCTGTCCGGTGGCAGCTATGAAGCACCGGCCATGCAAGGCGAAGCGCGGGATGGCCGCACCCTGGCGCGCGAGGCGTACTTCCTGGAGTTCGCCAAGGAACTGGCCGCTATCGCCACGATGCCCTTGATGGTCACCGGCGGCATTCGCCGCCTGCCCATCGTGCAACAGGTGCTGGACAGCGGCATCGCCATGGCCGGCATCGCCACAGCGTTGACCCTGGAGCCTCAGTTGCTCAAACACTGGCGCGAGGGCCGCGACCTCAACCCGCAACTCAAGCCGATCAGTTGGCAGCGCAAGCCCCTGGCCGCACTCGCCACCCTGGCCGTGGTGCGCTACCAGATGCGTCGTCTCAGTCACGGCCACGCGCCAAGGGCTGATGTTCGGCCGTGCGTGGCACTGGTGCGCGACCAATGGTTCATTGCCCGGCGTACCCGCCAATACCGTGCGGCGATGACGCAATCTTCACATTAAAGGGTGAGCATTCGCCGTGATCGAACTGTCCCCTATTGATCAGTCGTTTTTAACCTCACTGACCATTGGAGTGCTTCATGGCGAAGATCAACCTGGCCCGGCAACTGGCGAACACCCTCGAACAGGCGGGCATCCAGCGTATCTGGGGCCTGACCGGCGACAGCCTCAACGGCCTCACCGACGCCTTGCGCAGCATGGACAGCATCGAGTGGATGCATGTGCGCCACGAAGAAGTGGCAGCGTTTGCCGCCGGGGCCGAAGCGGCCGCTACCGGCGAACTGACGGTGTGCGCCGGCAGTTGCGGCCCGGGCAACCTGCACTTGATCAACGGCCTGTTCGACTGCCATCGCAACCACGTGCCCGTACTGGCCATCGCGGCGCAGATCCCGTCCTCGGAGATCGGCCTGAACTACTTCCAGGAAACCCACCCCCAGGAACTGTTCAAGGAGTGCAGCCACTTTATCGAACTGGTGACCAACCCCGCGCAGATGCCCCAAGTGCTGCACCGCGCGATGCGCTCGGCAATCCTCAATCGCGGCGTGGCCGTGGTGGTGATTCCAGGCGACGTGTCATTGCTGGAAGTCGAAGACAGCGTCAAACCCTGGCCCGCGCTGCACGCGCCACGCACATTGCCTGCCGAGCAAGACCTGCAACAACTCACCGACCTGCTCCAGAACAGCGAAAAAGTCACCCTGCTGTGCGGCAGCGGTTGCGCCGGGGCCCATGATCAAGTGGTGGCACTGGCCGACGCCCTCGGCGCACCGGTGGTGCATGCACTGCGCGGCAAGGAACATGTGGAGTGGGACAACCCGTTCGATGTGGGCATGACCGGCCTGATCGGCTTCAGCTCCGGTTACCACGCGATGCTCGACTGCGACACGCTGGTCATGCTCGGCACCGACTTCCCCTATCGCCAGTTCTACCCCACCGACGCGAAGATCATCCAGGTCGACCGCAACCCGCAGGCCCTGGGCCGCCGCGCCACATTGGACCTGGGCATCGCGGCGGATGTGCGCGAAACGATCGACGCGTTGCTGCCCCGGCTGACGCGCAAAGCTGACCGCAGCTTCCTCGACACCTCACTGAAGCACTACGAGAAAGCCCGCCAAGGCCTGGATGACTTGGCGCAGCCATCCAAAGCCGATCGCCCGATTCACCCGCAATATGTGGCACGCCTGCTCAGTGAACTGGCCGACGAGGATGCGATTTTCACCGCCGATGTCGGCTCTCCTACCGTGTGGGCCGCGCGCTACCTGAAAATGAACGGCAAGCGTCGCCTGATCGGCTCGTTCAACCATGGCTCCATGGCCAACGCCATGCCCCAGGCCATCGGTGCGCAGGCAGCGTTTCCCGGACGGCAAGTGATCTCGATGTCCGGCGACGGCGGCTTCGCCATGCTGATGGGGGACTTCATCTCACTGGCGCAGTTGAACCTGCCGGTCAAAGTCGTGGTTTTCGACAACGCTTCGCTGGGCTTTGTCGCCATGGAAATGAAAGCCGCGGGCTACCTGGACACCGGCACCGAGCTGAAAAATCCGGACTTCGCGGCGATGTCCAATGCGATGGGCATCCTGGGCATACGCGTGGAGCAATCCGAAGACCTGGAGCCTGCCCTGCGTCGCGCATTGGCCCATGACGGGCCGGTGCTGGTGGATGTGGTCACCGCGACCCAGGAACTGGTGATGCCGCCGACGATCAAGCTGGAACAGGCCAAGGGGTTCAGCCTGTACATGCTCAAGGCGGTAATGAGCGGACGCGGCGACGAAGTCATCGAGCTGGCACGTACCAACTGGTTGCGCTAGACCCGATATGGGAGCGGGCTTGCCCGCTCCCACACGTTGAACGCCTTTGCCCATCAAGCCTTGTGCTTTTCCACCCATTGGCCATAGGCGTTGATAAACGCTTGCAGGAACGGCCTGGTCTTTTCCGAAATCTTGCCCGCGTCATCGAAAATATTGCCCGCGCCCCCCAGATAGGCTTCCGGTTGCTGCATGCAGGGAACATCGAGAAACACCAGGGATTGGCGCAGATGATGGTTGGCGCCAAACCCGCCGATGGCCCCCGGCGACACGCTGATGATCGCTCCGGGTTTACCGCTCCACGCGCTTTGCCCGTAAGGACGCGAGCCCACGTCGATAGCATTCTTCAACGGCGCCGGTATCGAGCGGTTGTATTCCGGGGTCACGAACAGCACCGCGTCGGCCCCGCCCAGCTGTTTGCGGAACGTGCCGTAGGCGGCGGGCGGCGTCGCGCCGTCGATATCTTCGTTGTAGAGGGGCAAATCGCCGATTTCGAGGATATTCAGCTTGAGGTTGGCGGGGGCCAGTTCGGCCAGGGCCAAGGCAACCTTGCGGTTGATCGAGTCCTTTCTCAAGCTGCCTACCAGAACGGCAATCGTATAAACCTTGCTCATCTGCTTCTCCCGACGTCTGACTAAGGAGCTTGTAGTTATAGAGTCTCGACGGCGTGCGCACCAGCAGGTTTTTTTATATTCATCGGGGTGTGATTTGCCGGGCTTGCGTAGGACGGATCTGAACTCATCACGGAATAGTATTTTTTTCTTGTAGGTAAACTACCCCGCCACCTGACGGTCTACAGAACCGCAAATCGAGTGTTTATCTCCAGAGGTTCTAAACAGATGGCTGCAGTACTTGTCGGACAGTTCCATGCCAGAGACGCAGAAGGACGTGTGTATTCGGTGCATGAGTTCCAGGAATCCAACCCGGCGCAAGGCGACCTGGTTGGCTCGGCGCCCTCCACCACCTACAAGCTGGCCATTGGCGATCGTGTAGAAAAACTGGAGGGCGATGAATTCAAACTGATCCAGTCGGGGACCATTATCGTCCGCGAATCAGAAACCACTCTCGCCTCGTAGCAACTTGCCTCATCCACCTGCTCAGTCCTGGCCATTGACGGCATCGACTGGGCCGGGGCGATCACGGACGGCGTATCTCCGTCACTTCGATCGCAGACTCTCCGTCGACCTTCTTCAGCGTCACCATCAAGCGCCCCCGCTCGCCTTCAACGGCGTACATCGAACGCTGGTAACCCACGCGCTCATAACCTGGATGTGCAATCACCTGCCTGACCAAGGCCACGTCCAGTACCGTACCCACCTGCTCGGCCACCTGTTGCTCGGAGCGGATAAAGGCCTCAAGGGCGAGAGTTTCCGGCGTGGTGTCGTCTTGCATGTCGAGGAGATAAGCAGCCGCACAACCCATGGTCACCAGGACCAGCAGTTGTTTGGCCGTTACCCCGAGGAATGTCGAGGGTAGAGGCATGTGAGACCGGACCTGTTTTTGTTGTATATGCCGATAGCCGGCTTTGGTCATTGATGATCAACGCGGCCATTCTATTGAATCCCCACCGCGCTGCACATAGACTCCGGCCATGCGTTTACGTCATATCGAAGTGATTCAGGCCATTTTGCAGACCGGACACCCAGGCTTGGCGGCCGAATGGTTGCAACTCCCCGTGGGCGATGTAGACGCCGCGCTCAAGGAAGCCGAACAACAACTGGGCTTCATGCTCTTTGCCAGTGTGCGCGGACGCCTGCAGCCGACCCGGGAAACACTGGAGCTGCAAGCCGCAATCGCGCCATTGTATGAAGCACTGGAACCGGTACAACGCCTGGCCAGCCGCCTGAAACACCATCACGCCCCAACCCTGCGCACCCTCTGCACACCGCCGCTGGCCAACCAGTTGCTGCCGCAAAGCATCGCAGCGCTGCGCCGTCGTTTCCAGGACACACCGTGCAACCTGTCGAGCCAGCCCACCCGCGAGATCGTCAGGAGCCTGTTGCTGCACGAAGCCGAGGTGGGCTTGAGCCTGCACGATCCGGAACACCCGCAAATCCAGAGCACGGTACTGGCGCAAGGCAAGCTCCAGTTGCTGGCGCCCCACGGCTGGCTGAAACCCAAACAGAAATACATGGCGCTGCAAGAGCTGGCCGGGCAATCGATGATCGGGCTGGAGGGGCAAGATCCGCTCAGTCGCCTGCTCGATGCCAAACTGCAGGCCCTGCGTCCGCTGCCGGTGGTGCAGACGCGGGTGCAGACGTACCAGATGATGCGCAGCATGGTCGAGGCCGGGGAAGGCCTGGCGATTGTCGACCCGTTTACCGCCTGCGGCGCGCGCGAGGCAGGGCTGGACGCATGCCCGGTGTCGCCGCCGATCATGGTCAGCCTGTATGCGCTCACATTGAAGAATGCCGTGACGTCCCCCGCGTTGAACGCACTGCTGGAGATCGTCACACAGAAAGCGGAAAGCCTGTTGGCAGGTTAGGATTTGCCGGTTTCGGTCTTGAACAGCCGGTACCAGAAGATCGCCACCTCGCGGGTCTGCGGATCGATCCCGCGATAACGCAAGTGGTCGATCCCGCCCATCACATAGCCGCAACGCTCATACAGGCGGCAGGCGCCGAGGTTGTTGTTCTGGGTTTCCAGCATCATGCCCGGCAGGTTTTTCTTGCGGCTCCAGAACTGCGCCACATCGAGCAAGGCTTTCGCCACGCCGTGGCGCCGTGCAGGCAAGGCCACCGCCAGTTCGTCGACATGGGCGAAGCCGTTCCAGTTGGTGCTGACCACGATATGCCCCACCGCGCGATCATCGAGAAAGGCCATGAAGATCGCACTGTCCGGTGCATCGCGAAAGCTGGCGAACTCTTCCGGGTCGATGCCGTAGCACTTGCGGTACGGCAAGATGCGCTCCACCGGCCATTGATCGACCCGCTTGCCCATCTGCGGCTCGCCGTAGGCATTGACCTCAAAGCTGAAGTCGTTGCCCCACACGTAGGCATCGAAGCCCTCGTCGGCGACCCGGACAGTGAGCCCCGGGTATTTCGGCGTCATAACAGCGTGCATAACCATCCTTAACCCTTGATGCAGTCAACCGTGTAACAACGGCCACTGCCGTCATCTTCGTGTTGCAACCCATGAACATCCGCGACAAAACCGGGGAAACCGCTATCGAACGTCCGGGCAAACGCCAGGTAATCGATGATCGACCGCGTCGACTCGGTAAAGCGCTCCCCCGGCATGATCAACGGAATGCCCGGCGGATACGGCACCAGCATCACCGCTGCGATACGCCCTGACAAGGCATCGATGGGTACCGCCTCCACTTCACCCTTGACCAGTTGGTCGTAGGCGTCGGCCGGCTTCATCGCGATTTCCGGCAACACCGTGTACATGCGCTTGAGGTGTTTGGCGGTGGCATTGCTGCGGTAGCAACTGTGCAATTGGTTGCACAGGTCGCGCAACCCCAGGCCTTGATAACGCACCGGGCCTTGGGCGAACACCGATGGCAAACAACTGGCCAGGCTGACGTTGGCGTCATAGTTGCGTTTGAACTCCAGCAACTCGGTGAGCAAGGTACTCCATTTGCCCTTGGTGATGCCCATGGAAAACAGCACGAGGAAGGAATACAACCCGGTCTTCTCCACCACCAGCCCACGCTCCCACAGGAACTTGCTGACCACCGCAGCGGGAATTCCGCACTCGCTCAACGCGCCTCCAGCATTGAGACCCGGCATCACCAAAGTGACCTTGATCGGATCCAGCAGCACGTAGTCTTCAGCCACGTCGCCAAAGCCATGCCAATCATCCTGGGGTTGCAGCAACCAATCCGCCGTGGCCACCCGGTCGATACCGGCCACCGACGGCGGCTGCCAGATGGAAAACCACCAGTCTTCGGCGGCGATGTGCTGGCGCAGGTTGGCCAGGGCACGACGAAAGCTCAGCGCCTCGTCGAACATCTCTTGCAGCAGCGAGCGCCCGGCCGGGCCTTCCATCATCGCCGACGCCACGTCCAGCGAAGCGATGATGCTGTATTGCGGTGAAGTGGAGATATGCATCATGAACGCTTCGTTGAAGCGGTCACGGTCCAGTTGACGCGCGCCGCCGTCCTGCACGTGGATCATCGACGCCTGACTGAAGGCCGCCAGCAGCTTGTGGGTGGAGTGCGTGGTGAACACCAGCGGGCTGTCCGGCGTGCGCGAAGTGCCCATGCCGTAGCGCCCGGCGAAAAACTCGTGAAAGGCGGCATAGGCATACCAGGCTTCGTCAAAGTGCAACACCTCGACACTGTTGCCCAGTTGCTGCTTGATCAGTTCGGCGTTGTAGCACAGCCCGTCGTAGGTGGAATTGGTCACCACGGCCATCTTCACCCTGGCTGGCCGGCCCCGGGTCAAGGGGCTGGCCTCGATCTTGGCATGGATCGAGTCGGGACTGAATTCACTCAGGGGAATCGGGCCGATGATGCCCAGTTCGTTGCGTTCCGGGCACAGGTACAGCGGGATCGCGCCGGTCATGATGATCGAATGCAGCACCGACTTGTGGCAGTTGCGGTCCACCAGAACCAGGTCATCGCGACCGACCATGGAGTGCCAGACGATCTTGTTCGCGGTGGATGTACCATTGATCACAAAGAACGTGTGGTCGGCGCCAAAATTACGCGCGGCGCGGGCTTCAGCGTCGGCCAGCGGACCGGTGTGGTCCAGCAATGAACCCAGCTCGGGCACCGAGACCGACAGGTCCGAACGCAGGGTATTTTCCCCGAAAAACTGATGGAACGCCTGCCCCACCGGGCTTTTGCGATAAGCCACGCCACCACCATGACCAGGTGTGTGCCAGGAATAATTGGAGTCGGCGGTGTGTTGCACCAGTGCCTTGAAGAACGGTGGCAGCAAGCCATCCAGGTAGGTACGGGCAGCGCGCGCCACCTGCCGGGCCAGAAACGGCACGGTGTCTTCGAACAGGTAAAGGATGCCGCGCAGTTGATTGAGCTCGCTCATGGCATCGGCCGGCGCGTTTTCCAGCGTGACTCGCTCGCCAAGGGCAAAGATCGGCAGGCTGGGCGCCCTCACCCGCGCCAGGCGGATCAGTTCGACCATGTTTTGCAGCAGATGGGTATTTTCCCCCGCGCCCTCGGCGGCGATCAGCATGCAGGCCAGGCCATGATGGGTTGAGGCCACCAGACGACCCTCGGCGTAATCCACCGCTTCGACGATACTGAAGCCTTCCTGTTCCAGCTCCCGGGCGATACCTCGAACCCGATCACCGGCGACGGTGTCGGCCTTGATGTCGCGGTGCACGATCAGAACCGGGAACTTCAGGTCTTTGTACATGAGTGCTTGGAGTCCTGATGGCTATGCACTCAAGGGTAGAAGCTTGGGGGCGATGACGCGAATGAAGATTTTGAAAGCCGTGAAGCTCAACTGTGGGAGCTGGCTTGCCGGCAAGCCGGGCTCCTACAGGGTTGTGTCATTGTTGAGTCAGGGTCGACCACAACGCCGGCGCGCCCGCCGACTTGGCGATGGCTTCCAGGCGTGCCGCATGTTCGGCCAGGTCCTGCTCGCTGGCGCGGATGATCGTGGTGGGCTTGCGGTCGGCCGGCAAACGGCGGATTTCCGATGGGCGATTGCCCGCGCCTTCCGCCGAACCGCTGCCGTCGGACGCATTACCGGCCAGGGACAGGCTGGTTTGCCCGCCGGTCATTGCCAGGTAGACGTCGGCCAGGATCTCGGAGTCGAGCAATGCGCCGTGCAACTCACGACCGGAGTTGTCGACGCCGTAGCGTTTGCACAGGGCATCCAGACTATTGCGCTGACCCGGGTGACGCTCGCGGGCCATCATCAAGGTGTCGAGGATCGAGCAGTGCTGGGAAAGATCCGCACGCTCCGTCTGTCCCATCAGGGCGAATTCGTTATTGATGAAGCCGACGTCGAACGCCGCGTTATGAATGATCAGTTGCGCTCCGTCGATGAACTCGAAGAACTCATCGGCGACTTCGGCAAAGCGTGGCTTGCCCTTGAGGAACTCATCGGTGATGCCGTGGACGCCGATCGCGCCCTCGTCACTGTCGCGGTCCGGTTGCAGGTAAACGTGAAAATGGCGACCGGTGAGGCGCCGACCCAACAGTTCGACGCAGCCGATTTCGATGATCCGGTGGCCATCGGTCACCGGCATGCCGGTGGTTTCGGTATCGAGTACAACAGATCGGATGGCCATCAGGGTTCAGCTCTCAACGGTGTGGTGTCAATCAAAGGACGCGATGTTAGCACGTGAGCCGGCATCAGCTCTGCTTGTAACCCCGCACTTCATCCACGCCCCGGTTGGCCAACTGGTCGGCGCGTTCGTTGCCGGGGTGGCCGATGTGACCGCGCACCCATTTCCAGGTGATGTTATGGCGATTGCATTGTTCGTCGAGCAATTGCCACAGGTCGGCGTTTTTCACCGGCTCCTTGGCTGCGGTTTTCCAGCCGCGCTTCTTCCAGTTGACCATCCACTCGTTGATGCCTTTCATCACGTATTGCGAGTCAGTCACCAGCAGCACGTCGCAGCGGCGCTTAAGCTCTTCGAGGCCACGGATGGCGCCGAGCAGTTCCATGCGGTTGTTGGTGGTGTTGGCCTCGCCGCCCCACAGTTCCTTCTCGACGCCTTTGCACACCAGCAAGGCGCCCCAGCCGCCGGGGCCCGGGTTGCCCTTGCAGGCGCCATCGGTGAAGAGTTCTACGGTATCGGTCATTCGGTAGCATCCATCAAGACAGGCGGGGTCTGAAATCAAAAAAGGTTTAGGGTTCGCTTTGCTTGCGATTGACTTTGGCCATCGGCATCGGCAGCAGCTTGCCCACGGGCTGACGCTGCACCTGGCGCACCGGACGCAGCCCGACCACGATTTTGCGGGCGACCAATAGATAGAAGCCGCCTCCCGACAGTTGCCAGGCGCCGGCGCGGCGTTCCCAGCCGGCCAGGCGGGCTTGCCACTTGGCCGAGGCAAGCGGCGGACGATAGCATCCGAAGCGGCGTTTCTCCAGCGCGAAGCCCAGCAGGTTCAGCCAGTCCCCCACCCGTGAAGGCGAGATGCAACGCGCCTGGCGCAAGCCATCATGGGCGAAGACATGGCGCAGGCCCCAACTGCTCCAGGGGTTTATTCCGATAATCAGCAAATGGCCACCAGGGCGCACGCTGCTGGCGGCTTCGCGCAGCAAGCCATGGGGCGACAGGCAGAAATCCAGGCCATGTTGCAGCACCACCACGTCGGCGGCGTGTTCGCTCAAGGGCCAGGCCTGCTCCTCGCAGACGATCTCCACGCCGGGCAACGGCGCGCCGAGGCGTACATTGCGTTGCACCTGCGGTGCGCACGGTGGCGTCTGCGCCGACGGACCGTAATGCACGAGATAGCCGCCAAAGAACCGACCCAGCTCGTCTTCGAGCATGCGCCGTTCTTCATCCAGCAAAAATTGCCCGATCGGCCCGGACAGCCATTCTCGGGCGGCGCCGATCAGGGCCAGCCACTCGGGATCGGCCTGGGCGAACGCTTTATCAGTCATTGCATTCTCCAACTCGCCTATACGTTCTAAGATGCACCAATGTGTCCAGCTTGGCGAATCGAAGAATGATACAGATCAGTGCCCTGCCCGCCTTCACCGATAACTACATCTGGTTGTTACAAGACCCACAGACCCGGCGCTGCGCCGTGGTCGACCCCGGCGATGCCGCGCCCGTGCTGGCCTGGCTCGAGCAAAACCCCGGCTGGACCCTCGGCGACATCCTGATCACCCATCATCACCACGACCACGTTGGCGGTGTCGAACAGCTCAAGGGCGCAACCGATGCCAGGGTGTATGGCCCGGCGAGCGAGAAGATCCCGGCACGGGATGTGGCGCTGAACGACAACGACCGCATCCAGGTGCTGGGGCTGGACTTCGACGTGTTTGCCGTACCCGGCCATACCTTGGGGCATATCGCCTTTTATCATGCCGGCGTGCTGTTCTGCGGCGACACCTTGTTTGCGGCCGGCTGCGGTCGCCTGTTCGAAGGGACGCCGGAGCAGATGCACAGCTCACTAGAGCGCCTGGCCGCCTTGCCCGCGGAGACGCTGGTGTACTGCACCCATGAATACACCCAAAGCAATCTCAAATTTGCCCAGGCAGTGGAACCGGATAACGCCGATATCGCCGAACGCGTGGAGAACGTCCGCCAACTTCGGGCTAACGGCGAGATAACGTTGCCGTCCAACCTGGCCTTGGAAAAACGCACAAATCCCTTCCTGCGCACCGCTGAAACATCCGTTAAACAAAAAGCGGACGAACGGAACGGTCGCGACAACCGCTCTGGGGCCGAGGTGTTTGCCAGTTTGCGGGCCTGGAAAGATAAGTTCTAAGTGGATGCAATCTGATACGCAATTTCTGAATGGTTGACCGGAACCCGGGCGCTTTCTAGAATCGCCCGACATTTTTGCCCGGAACTTACTTCCAGCCAATGTCGTCATCTATTCGTAAATCCATTTCTTCAGACGCATTGACCCGCCTGGCTCAAGCTGTGGCGGTGGCTGTGTCCGCGACTCTGGCGGGCTGCCAATCGACTCATTTCGCTGCACAATCCACCGTGCAACCCAAACCGAATCTTGCTGCCAAGATCAAGCAGAAACCCATCTGGCTCTCAGAGAAGCCCAGCCCCGAAGTGCCCCAGGATGTCTGGGAACGCATGCGCCGGGGCTTTCAATTGCAGGACGGTGTAGGCGTCAACCCACGCATCGAGCAACAGCGCCTGTGGTTCGCCAGCAACCCGTCCTTTCTGGAGAACGCCGGCGAACGCGGCAGTCTCTACATTCATTACATCGTCGAACGCCTTGAAGAACGCAACATGCCCCTGGAGCTGGCGCTGCTGCCAGTGATTGAAAGTGCCTACAACCCAATGGCCTATTCGCGCAGCGATGCGGTCGGCCTGTGGCAGTTCATTCCCTCCACCGGGCGCTACTTCAACCTGCGCCAGACCCGCGCCTACGATGGCCGCCGCGACATCACCGCTTCCACCACCGCCGCCCTGGACTACCTGACCCGCCTGCACGATATGTTCAACGGCGACTGGTTGCTGGCCCTCGCGGCGTATAACGCGGGTGAAGGTACGGTCAGCCGCGCCATCGAGCGCAACGAGAAGCTGGGCCTGCCCACCGACTACTGGAACCTGCCCCTGCCCCAGGAAACCCGGGACTACGTGCCCAAGTTCCTGGCGCTGTCCCAGGTGGTGCTGGCCCCCGAGGCCTACGGCGTCAACCTGAACCCCATCGCCAACCAGCCGTATTTCGAAGTGGTTGAAGTCAAGCAAAGCATGGACCTGTCACGGGTCGCGGCGCTGGCCGAAATCGACGAAGACGAACTGTTCCAGCTCAACCCGGCCCTGAAACAACGTACCACCCTGGACGGTCCCCAGCATTTGCTGGTGCCAAGCTCCAAGGCGCAGTTGCTCACCAGCACGCTTTCGACGATGAAGCCCGAAGAGTTGTTGGCAATGCGCCCGAAAAAGCAGGTGTTCGACGAAGTCGAGAGCGCACGGGTCGCCGGACGCACGCGCAGTTACAAAGTGCGTAGCGGCGACAACCTGACGCTGATCGCCAAGGCGAACAAGGTCGATGTGCATGACCTGCAACGCTGGAACAAGCTCAACGGCCAGGCCCTCAAAGTCGGCCAGACCCTGGTAATGCAGGACACGCGCAAGCTGGTGGCCAAGGCCGACAGCAAGAAGCCGGTGCAGTACAAGGTCCAGAAAGGCGACTCGCTGTATATCGTCGCCAAGCGCTTCAACGTAGAGATGCAACACCTCAAGCGCTGGAACCCGCGTACCGGCCAGGCGCTCAAGCCTGGGCAGATGCTGGTGGTTTCCGGCCCAAGATAAACCTGCATGAAAGCGGGCTTGTGTGGGAGCTGGCTTGCCTGCGATAGCATCACCTCGGTGTATCAGTGACACC
>NZ_JBSVWB010000061.1:0-35798 GCF_054071795.1 Pseudomonas sp. SDO5271_S396 | reverse complement strand
ATTCACCGCCGCTATCGCAGGCAAGCCAGCTCCCACAGTTTGATCCGTGGCGTTTCAGTTACTCGTGCACCGCCACACCCTTGAGGTAAGGCGCCGGCGCCGCCCCCAGGTTGCTCAGCATGCGCTCGCTGTACCAGTCCACGAAGTTCACCACGCCGAATTCATAAGTCTTGGAGTAGGGGCCCGGCTGGTAAGCGGTGGAGTTGATACCGCGCTGGTTCTCTTCGGCCAGGCGACGGTCCTGGTCGTTGGTCGCATCCCATACCTGGCGCATGCGCTCCACGTCGTAGTCCACGCCTTCCACGGCGTCCTTGTGCACCAGCCACTTGGTGGTGACCATGGTTTCCTGTGCGCTGATCGGCCACACGGTGAACACAATGATGTGATCGCCCATGCAGTGGTTCCAGGAGTGCGGCAGGTGCAGGATGCGCATGGAGCCCAGGTCCGGGTTCTTGATGCGACCCATCAGCTTGGCGCAGCCCTGCTTGCCGTCCATGGTCATCGACACGGTGCCCTTGAGCAGCGGCATGCGCACGATACGGTTGCGCAGGCCGAAGCTGGCGTGGGCGTACGGGATTTTCTCGGCATCCCAGGCGGCGGCGGAGGCGGCCACGTGGTCCTTGAACGCCTGGTCGGCGCGCGGGTCAGTCACGTCGTCCCATTCCAGCAGGGTTTTGAGCAGTTCCGGGTGCGACGCGTTGCAGTGGTAGCACTCGCGGTTGTTTTCCAGCACCAGCTTCCAGTTGGCCTTTTCCATCAAGGTGGTGGTAATCGCCACCTTGGTGTTTTCCATGTCGTAGGGTTCCATGTAGTGGTTCAGTGTCGACAGGAAGTCATCGATGGCCGGCGGGTTCTCGGCCAGGCTGATGAAGATGTAGCCACCGGCGGTCTTCACGTTCACCGGCTTCAGACCGTACTGCTTCATGTCGAAATCGGCGCCCATTTCGGTGCCGGCGAACAGCAGGCGGCCGTCCAGCTCGTAGGTCCACTGGTGGTAGTGGCAGACCAGTTTGGCGACCTTGCCCTTGTCGCTGGTGCACAAGCGCGAACCCCGGTGACGGCACACGTTATGGAACGCATGCACTACGCCTTCGGCGCCACGGATCACGATGATCGGGTTCTTGCCCACTTGCAGGGTGAGGTAGTTGCCCTTGGCGGGGATCTCGCAGGTCATGCCGGCGATCAACCACTCTTTCTGAAAGATTTCCTGCATGTCGATATCGAACAGCCGGTCATCGGAGTAAAACGGCTGGGGCAGCGAGAAAGTGCGCTCGCGCTCCTGCAGCATTTGCGCGGTGGCCTTGCGTGCGGGTTCCAGCGGATCGCCCAAGCTCAGGGTTGCGGTGACGTCCATCGTGTGTGTCCTCATGGCCATTCGGTGTGGCCGGCGAATAGTGGCTACGGTTGGTGCTTTGCAAGGCGTAAAGAAAGCGTCGTTGTTGGGAGCGAGTGTGGGGCCGGCGATACGCGGAACCTTATCCATGAGCGACATGGCCCACTCTGTTCCCGACGCGCAACCCTAGGTCGTTGGGGGCTGGTCGCGATAAGTATGTGAATGTCGCAGATAGGTAAATGGGCGCATTCGGCGTTACGCAGAATCGCCAGCATCAGGCCGACCTACGGCTACGGAGAATAAGCATGTCCAACAATTTCCTGAACCCGGTAACCACCCAGACCTGGGCCAATGGTCGACACATCGTCCGTTGCGTCAAAGTCATCCAGGAAACCTGGGACGTGCGCACGTTCTGCTTCATGGCCGACCAGCCGATCCTGTTCTTTTTCAAGCCCGGGCAATTCGTCACCCTGGAGCTGGAAATCGAGGGCCAGCCGATCATGCGCTCGTACACCATTTCCAGTTCACCGTCGGTGCCCTACAGCTTCTCGGTGACGATCAAGCGCGTGCCGGGCGGCAAGGTCTCCAACTGGCTGCACGACACCCTGCATGAAGGCCAGGAACTGGCGGTGCACGGGCCGGTGGGGTTGTTCAATGCCATCGACTTTCCAAGCCCTAAAGTGCTGTACCTCAGCGGCGGTGTCGGCATCACACCGGTGATGTCCATGGCGCGCTGGTTCTACGACACCAACGCCAACGTCGACATGACGTTCATCCACAGCGCCCGCTCGCCGAAAGACATCATTTACCACCGCGAGCTGGAACACATGGCGTCGCGGATCGACAACTTCAGCCTGCACCTGATCTGTGAAAAACACGGCCTGGGCGAACCCTGGGCCGGTTATCGCGGCTACCTGAACCACAAGATGCTCGAACTGATGGTGCCGGACTTCCTGGAGCGCGAAGTGTTCTGCTGCGGCCCTACGCCGTACATGAATGCGGTGAAGCGCCTGCTGGAAGCCGCCGGTTTCGACATGGCGCGTTACCACGAGGAGTCCTTCGGTGCCACGCCACCGGAAGCCCGTGCCGATGCGGTGGAACAAGCCGAGCAGGCGGCCGAAGCGCCGGAAGTCGACCTGGCGGACCTGCATCAAGTGGAATTCGTCGCATCGGGCAAAAGCATTCGCGTGGCCCCGGGCGAAACCGTGCACGCTGCGGCGGCCAAGCTGGGTTTGCTCATCCCGAAAGCCTGCGGCATGGGGATTTGCGGGACCTGCAAAGTGATGAAGCTCGGCGGCGACGTGGAGATGGACCACAACGGCGGGATCACCGAGGAAGACGAAGCCGAAGGCTACATCCTCTCGTGCTGCAGCGTGCCGAAGGGCGACGTGCGCATCGAGTTCTGACAGCGAGCGCAGCTCAATGCGGGAGCTGGCTTGTGTGGGAGCGGGCTTGCTCGCGAAAGCGGTGTGTCAGTCGCTTATCTGGTGACTGACACTTGATATTCGCGAGCAAGCCTGCTCCCACATTAGGCGTTACTGGGCGTAGATGTGGACGACGAAGTGTTCGCCCGAGGCTGTCAGTTCATACACTTTGTCGTAGATCCGCAATGTCCTTGAGGGGTCGCGGATGGTGTCGCCGACCTTGGCGAATTTCCTGAATTCATTCCAGTCGATGACGGTGGTGGTGGCGGTGTTTTCGTCGTTCAGGTTGTCGCTGTGGATTTGATATTCCATGGTATAGCCCTCTGCTGGATTTCCGTTTCCGGCCGATTGTTCGGCAGGTAGCCAAACCCGAAGGGTGGCCGCTGCAGCGGCCTTTTCCCTTCAGGTTTCAAGAGGCTAGACAATGAAAATCCAGCGCGCAGCTGTCAGAAATATCAAATAACAGACTCGGCCATGCGCCAGTATCAGGCGCTCATCACTTGCCGAATATCTGCGGCCAATTCTCTTACGCGCTCTTCCTCGGTATCCCACGCGCACATGAAGCGTGCGCCACCTTTGCCGATGAAGGTGTAGAACCGCCAACCCTTGGCCGTCAGTGCGGCAATTGCGGGTTCCGAGAGTTGCAGGAACACGCCGTTGGCCTGTACCGGGAACATCAGTTCCACGCCCGGGATGTCCGCCACCAGGCTGCTCAACAGTTGCGCGCAGTGGTTGGCGTGGCGCGCGTGTTTGAGCCAGGCGTCGTTTTCCAGCAGGCCTACCCAGGGCGCGGAGAGGAAGCGCATTTTCGAGGCCAATTGGCCGGCCTGCTTGCAGCGGTAGTCGAAGTCTTCGGCCAGCTTGTGGTTGAAGAACAGGATCGCCTCGCCCACGGCCATGCCGTTCTTGGTGCCGCCAAAGCACAGCACGTCCACTCCGGCTTTCCAGGTCAGGTCGGCCGGTGAGCAGCCGAGAAACGCGCAGGCGTTGGAGAAGCGCGCGCCGTCCATGTGCAGGTTCAGCCCCAATTCCTTGCAGGTAACGCTGATGGCGCGGATTTCATCCGGGGTGTACACGCTGCCCACTTCGGTGGCTTGGGTGAGGGTGACCACGCGTGGCTTGGGGTAGTGAATGTCCTGGCGCTTGAGGGCGATCTCGCGGATCGATTCCGGGGTCAGCTTGCCGTTTTCGGTGCGGGCGGTGAGCAGCTTGGAGCCGTTGGAGAAAAACTCCGGTGCGCCGCATTCGTCGGTCTCGACGTGGGCAGTTTCCGAGCAAATCACGCTATGGTAGCTCTGGCACAGCGAGGACAGTGCCAGAGAGTTGGCGGCGGTGCCGTTGAAGGCGAAGAACACTTCGCAGTCGGTTTCGAACAGGTTGCGGAAACCGTCGGCCGCGCGGTGGGTCCATTCATCATCGCCGTAGGCGCGTTGGTGACCCTGGTTGGCTTGCTCCATGGCGGCCCATGCTTCCGGGCAGATGCCGGAATAGTTGTCGCTGGCGAATTGTTGGCTCTTGTCGGTCATGGCCCATTCCTGTGGTCGATGTTGGTGCGCACTTTAACCAAGATTGTCCGGGGCGCGCACGCGTTGTTCATGCAAAGTCAGTGGGGAATTATGCACGGTACGCACACCTTGCCTGTCGGACCTGTCCGAGACGGTGCCCTGGACCTGCTCAAGTGGTTGGCACTGCTGTGCATGGTGCTGGACCACCTGCGTTACGTCGGTTTGAGCCTGGATGGCCTATATGTGCCGGGACGCCTGGCGTTTCCGTGGTTTTGCCTGGCGATTGCGGCCAATCTGCACCGGATGAGCAACGCGCGCGTCAGCGGGCGTTACCTGGGCTGGCTGCTGCTGTTCAGTGTGATCAGCGAAGTGCCCTACCGGCTGTTTATCGACGATGCCGATACGTTGAACGTGTTGCCGACCTTGGCATTGGGCCTGCTGATTGCCCGAGGATGGCAGCAGAACGCGCTGGTTGATCGAGGTTTGGCGTTGATTGCCCTCACTATCGGCGGTGTTTTTTCCACGCACCTGATGTTCGGTTTTTTTGGTGTGTTGTTGCCGTTGGCGATGCTGCTGGTGTTCCGTCGGCCGCGGTACTTCAGTGTGTTGCCGGGCGTGGTCTGCGTCGCAGCCAATCAATGGCAGGTTCTGCTCGACAGCGGCACGTTTGTCGCGTTGATGGGGCTGGCTGCATGCCTGATCGCGCCATTGGCCGGTCTGGTCTTGTTGCGACATGCCAAAAACGTCTCGCCACCGGCCATGCGGCGTTGGGCTTATGCGCTTTATCCACTCCACTTCCTACTGCTGCTACTCGTCCGCCAGATCATCGCCTAGCCCCTGTGGGAGCAGGCAAGCCAGCTCCCACACAGGCCTATTCCCACATTTGTTTCGGTGTTGTTCCTGTCATGTCGTAAACGCACCTTTGCGTGGCGTGCGCAGGCATTTGACCTGTCTGCGCCAGCCCTACCATCGCATCAAAGGGCCCTGTAGGGGCCTCAACAATACGAAAGGCTGGGAGAGACGCGATGTTCAGCAAAAAAGACCAGATCCAGGGATATGACGACGCACTGCTGGCGGCCATGAATGCCGAGGAGCAGCGTCAGGAAGATCATATCGAGCTGATCGCGTCAGAGAACTACACCAGCAAGCGTGTGATGGAAGCCCAGGGCAGCGGCCTTACCAACAAATACGCCGAAGGCTACCCGGGCAAGCGCTACTACGGTGGCTGCGAGCATGTGGACAAAGTCGAGGCCCTGGCCATCGAACGCGCCAAGCAGTTGTTCGGTGCCGATTACGCCAACGTGCAACCTCACTCCGGCTCGTCCGCCAACAGCGCCGTGTACCTGGCCCTGTTGCAGGCTGGCGACACCATCCTGGGCATGAGCCTGGCCCACGGCGGTCACCTGACCCACGGCGCCAAGGTGTCGTCCTCGGGCAAGCTGTACAACGCGGTGCAATACGGCATCAACACCGACACCGGCCTGATCGACTACGACGACGTCGAGCGTCTGGCCGTCGAGCACAAGCCGAAAATGATCGTGGCCGGTTTCTCCGCCTACTCCAAGACCCTGGATTTCCCGCGTTTCCGTCAGATCGCCGACAAAGTCGGTGCGCTGTTGTTCGTGGACATGGCCCACGTCGCCGGCCTGGTTGCCGCCGGCCTGTACCCTAACCCGCTGCCGTATGCGGATGTGGTCACCACCACCACCCACAAGACCCTGCGCGGTCCACGGGGTGGCTTGATCCTGGCCAAGTCCAACGAAGAAATCGAAAAGAAACTCAACGCTGCCGTATTCCCGGGCGCCCAGGGCGGCCCGCTGATGCACGTGATCGCCGGCAAGGCCGTGTGCTTCAAGGAAGCGCTGGAGCCAGGTTTCAAGGCCTATCAACAGCAAGTGATCGACAACGCCCAGGCCATGGCCGGCGTGTTTATCAAACGCGGCTACGATGTAGTGTCCGGCGGCACCGATAACCACCTGTTCCTGGTCAGCCTGATTCGTCAGGGCCTGACCGGCAAGGATGCGGACGCCGCCCTCGGTCGCGCCCACATCACCGTGAACAAGAACGCCGTGCCGAATGACCCGCAGTCGCCGTTCGTGACCTCGGGCCTGCGTATCGGCACGCCGGCGGTGACGACGCGCGGGTTCAAAGTGCCGCAATGCATCGAACTGGCCGGCTGGATCTGCGACATCCTCGACAACCTCGGCGACGCCGACGTCGAGGCCAACGTGGCCAAGCACGTGTCTGCCCTGTGCGCTGATTTCCCGGTTTATCGCTGAGCGCGGTTTTGGAGTAATGACTATGCAACGCTACTCGGGCTTCGGCCTCTTCAAGCACTCACTCAGCCATCACGAAAACTGGCAGAAAATGTGGCGCACGCCGACCCCCAAGAAGGTCTACGACGTCGTCATCGTCGGCGGCGGCGGGCATGGTCTGGCGACCGCCTACTACCTGGCCAAGGAACACGGCATCACCAACGTGGCCGTTGTCGAGAAAGGCTGGCTGGGCGGCGGTAACACCGCGCGCAACACCACCATCGTGCGTTCCAACTACCTGTGGGACGAGTCGGCGCACCTGTACGAACATGCGATGAAACTGTGGGAAGGCCTGTCCCAGGACCTGAACTACAACGTGATGTTTTCCCAGCGTGGCGTGTACAACCTGTGCCACACCCTGCAAGACATCCGTGACTCCGAGCGCCGCGTGAGTGCCAACCGCCTCAACGGCGTGGACGGCGAGCTGCTCAACGCCAAGCAAGTGGCCGACGAGATCCCGTACCTCGACTGCTCGAAAAACACCCGCTATCCGGTGCTCGGCGCCACCGTGCAGCGTCGCGGCGGCGTGGCCCGTCACGATGCCGTGGCCTGGGGCTTTGCCCGCGCGGCGGACGCCCTCGGCGTGGACTTGATCCAACAGACCGAAGTCATCGGCTTCCGCAAGGAAAACGGTGTGTGCATCGGCGTGGAGACCAACAAGGGGTTCATCGGCGCCAAGCGCGTCGGTGTGGTGACCGCCGGTAACTCCGGGCACATGGCTTCGCTGGCCGGTTTCCGCCTGCCGATCGAATCCCACCCGTTGCAAGCACTGGTGTCGGAGCCGATCAAACCGATCATCGACAGCGTGATCATGTCCAACGCCGTGCACGGTTACATCAGCCAGTCCGACAAGGGCGACCTGGTGATCGGCGCCGGTATCGACGGCTACAACGGCTATGGCCAGCGTGGTTCGTACCCGGTGATCGAACACACCATCCAGGCCATCGTCGAGATGTTCCCGGTGCTGTCGCGCGTACGCATGAACCGGCAGTGGGGCGGCATCGTCGACACCACGCCGGATGCTTGCCCGATCATCTCCAAGACCCCGGTGCCGAACATGTTCTTCAACTGCGGTTGGGGCACCGGTGGCTTCAAGGCCACGCCGGGCTCGGGCAACGTATTCGCCGCCAGCCTGGCCAAGGGTGAAATGCATCCATTGGCCGCACCTTTCTCCATCGACCGTTTCCACAACGGTGCACTTATCGACGAACACGGCGCTGCTGCGGTCGCCCACTAACAGGAGAAATCCCCATGTTGCATATCTTCTGTCCTCACTGTGGCGAACTGCGCTCCGAAGAGGAATTCCACGCGGCTGGCCAGGCGCACATCCCGCGCCCGCTGGACCCGAACGCCTGCACCGATGAAGAGTGGGGCGACTACATGTTCTTCCGCGACAACCCTCGCGGCCTGCACCACGAGCTGTGGATCCACGCTGCCGGTTGCCGCCAGTATTTCAACGCTACGCGCGACACCCTGAGCTACGAAATTCTTGAAACCTACAAGATCGGTGAGAAGCCGCAATTCACCGCCAAGGCCTCTGGAGAGAAGGTATGAGCCAGATCAATCGCCTGTCCAACGGTGGCCGGATCGACCGTAACAAAGTCCTGACCTTCAGCTTCAACGGCCAGACCTACAAAGGCTTTGAGGGCGACACCCTGGCCGCAGCCCTGCTGGCCAACGGCGTCGACATCATTGGCCGCAGCTTCAAGTACTCGCGTCCACGCGGCATCTTCGCCGCCGGCGCCGAAGAGCCGAACGCGGTGCTGCAGATCGGCGCCACCGAAGCCACCCAGATTCCCAACGTGCGCGCCACGCAACAAGCGCTGTACCAGGGCCTGGTCGCCACCAGCACCAACGGCTGGCCGAGCGTCAACAATGACGTGATGGGCATCCTGGGCAAGGTGGGCGGCAAGCTGATGCCGCCGGGTTTCTACTACAAAACCTTCATGTACCCGCAATCGTTCTGGATGACCTACGAGAAGTACATCCGCAAGGCGGCTGGCCTGGGCCGTTCGCCGACCGAGAACGACCCGGACACCTACGACAACATGAACCGTCACTGTGACGTGCTGGTCGTCGGCGCAGGCCCTGCGGGCCTGGCTGCCGCGCTGGCCGCTGCACGCAGTGGTGCCCGCGTGATCCTCGCCGATGAGCAGGAAGAATTCGGCGGTTCGCTGCTGGATTCGCGCGAAAGCCTCGATGGCAAGCCGGCTGCCGAATGGGTCGCCAGCGTCATCGCCGAACTCAAGGCCCTGCCGGACGTGGTGCTGCTGCCCCGTGCCACCGTCAACGGCTACCACGACCATAACTTCCTGACCATTCACGAACGCCTCACCGATCACCTCGGTGACCGTGCGCCGATCGGCGTGGTGCGCCAGCGTATCCACCGTGTGCGCGCCAAGCGTGTGGTGCTGGCGACCGGTGCGTGCGAGCGTCCGCTGGTGTATGGCAACAACGATGTGCCGGGCAACATGCTGGCCGGTGCGGTCTCCACTTACGTGCGTCGCTACGGCGTGGCACCGGGCAAGAAACTGGTGCTGTCGACCAACAACGATCACGCTTACCGCGTGGCGCTGGACTGGTTCGATGCAGGCTTGCAGGTGGTCGCCGTGGCCGATGCGCGCCACAACCCGCGCGGCGCTCTGGTTGAAGAAGCACGTGCCAAAGGCATTCGTATCCTCACCGGCAGCGCTGTGATCGAAGCTCGTGGCAGCAAACACGTGACCGGCGCCCGCGTGGCTGCCATTGACGTGAAAGCGCATAAAGTCAGCAGCCCCGGCGAGTGGCTGGACTGCGACCTGGTGGCCAGCTCCGGCGGCTACAGCCCGGTGGTTCACCTGGCCTCGCACCTGGGCGGCAAGCCGACCTGGCGTGAAGATATCCTCGGTTTCGTACCCGGCGAAGCGCCGCAAAAACGCGTCTGTGTGGGCGGCCTCAATGGCGTCTACGGCCTGGGCGATTCCCTGGCGGATGGTTTCGAAGGCGGCGTGCGCGCGGCCAGCGATGCCGGTTTCGCGCCGGTGGAAGGTGTGCTGCCAAAGGCCTTGAGCCGTCTGGAGGAGCCGACCCTGGCGCTGTTCCAGGTGCCGCACGAGAAAAACACCGCGCGGGCGCCGAAGCAATTCGTCGACCTGCAGAACGACGTGACCGCCGCCGCCATTGAGCTGGCGACCCGCGAAGGGTTCGAGTCGGTCGAACACGTCAAGCGCTACACCGCGCTGGGTTTCGGCACCGATCAGGGCAAGCTCGGCAACGTCAACGGCCTGGCCATCGCCGCCCGTTCGTTGAACGTGACCATCCCGCAGATGGGCACCACCATGTTCCGTCCCAACTACACGCCGGTGACGTTCGGCGCGGTGGCGGGCCGTCACTGTGGGCATATCTTCGAGCCGGTGCGCTACACCGCGCTGCAAGCCTGGCACGTGAAGAACGGCGCCGAGTTCGAGGACGTCGGCCAGTGGAAACGCCCGTGGTACTTCCCGCGCAACGGTGAAGACCTGCACGCCGCGGTGAAACGCGAATGCCTGGCCGTGCGCGACAGCGTCGGCCTGCTGGACGCTTCCACCCTGGGCAAGATCGATATCCAGGGCCCGGACGCGCGTGAGTTTCTCAACCGCATCTACACCAACGCCTGGACCAAGCTGGACGTGGGCAAGGCGCGCTACGGCCTGATGTGCAAGGAAGACGGCATGGTCTTCGACGATGGCGTCACCGCCTGTCTCGCCGACAACCACTTCCTGATGACCACCACCACCGGCGGCGCCGCTCGTGTGCTGCAGTGGCTGGAGATCTACCAGCAAACCGAATGGCCAGACCTGAAGGTGTACTTCACTTCGGTCACCGACCACTGGGCCACCATGACCCTGTCCGGGCCGAACAGCCGCAAGCTGCTGAGCGAAGTGACCGATATCGACCTGGACAAGGACGGCTTCCCGTTCATGACCTGGAAGGAAGGTTTGGTCGGCGGTGTACCGGCTCGCGTGTTCCGGATCTCGTTTACCGGTGAGCTGTCGTACGAAGTCAACGTGCAGGCCGACTACGCCATGGGCGTGCTGGAAAAAATCGTCGAGGCGGGCAAGAAATACAACCTGACCCCGTATGGCACCGAAACCATGCACGTGTTGCGGGCCGAGAAGGGCTTCATCATCGTCGGCCAGGACACCGACGGCTCGATGACCCCGGACGATCTGAACATGGGCTGGTGCGTGGGCCGTACCAAGCCGTTCTCGTGGATCGGCTGGCGCGGCATGAACCGTGAAGACTGCGTGCGCGAAGAGCGCAAGCAACTGGTGGGCCTGAAGCCGGTCGATCCGAAAGTGTGGCTGCCGGAAGGCGCGCAGTTGGTGTTCGATCCGAAGCAGACGATCCCGATGAAGATGGTCGGTCACGTGACGTCGAGCTATGCGCACAACTCCCTCGGCTATTCGTTCGCGATGGCGGTGGTGAAGGGCGGCTTGAAGCGCATCGGCGAGCGGGTGTTCTCACCGCAAGCGGATGGCAGCGTGATCGAGGCGGAAATTGTGTCTTCGGTGTTCTTCGACCCGAAAGGCGATCGCCAGAATATCTGACAGACCGAGTCGCCTGCATCGCAGGCAAGCCAGCTCCCACATTTGGAATGCATTCCCCATTCAAGATGTGGGAGGGGGCTTGCCCCCGATGAGGCCGGAACAGACACCACAGCATTCAGAACAGGTGCTTTATGACAGCAGCCAATGTTTACCAACAACGCCCGACCTCCGGCGCCAAGGCCGAGTCGTCGCTGCACCATGCCGACCTCGCCAGCCTGGTCGGCAAGGGCCGCAAGAATGCCGGCGTGACCGTGCGCGAAAAGAAACTCCTCGGCCACCTGACCATTCGTGGCGACGGTCATGACGCGGCCTTCGCCGCCGGTGTGCACAAGGCCCTGGGCATCGAGTTGCCCGGCGCGCTGCAAGTGATCGTGAAGGGCGAAACCAGCCTGCAATGGCTCGGCCCGGATGAGTGGTTGCTGGTCGTGCCGAGCGGTGAGGAATTCGCCGCCGAACAAAACCTGCGCGCTGCCCTGGGTGATTTGCATATCCAGGTCGTCAACGTCAGCGGCGGCCAGCAGATCCTCGAACTCAGCGGCCCGAACGTGCGCGATGTGCTGATGAAGTCCACCAGCTACGACGTCCACCCCAACAATTTCCCGGTGGGCAAAGCGGTGGGTACGGTGTTCGCCAAGTCGCAACTGGTGATCCGTCACACCGCTGAAGACACCTGGGAGCTGGTGATTCGTCGCAGCTTCTCGGACTACTGGTGGTTGTGGTTGCAGGATGCGTCGGCTGAATTCGGCCTGAGCGTTCAAGCCTGAGGAATGACCCATGAGCCGCGCACCCGATACATGGATTTTGACCGCCGACTGCCCCAGCGTGCTCGGCACGGTGGACGCGGTCACCCGCTACTTGTTCGAACAGGGTTGCTACGTGACCGAGCATCACTCGTTCGATGACCGGCTTTCGGGCCGGTTCTTCATCCGCGTGGAGTTCCGCCAGCCCGATGATTTTGACGAACAGGCTTTTCGCGATGGCCTGACCGCGCGCGGCGAAGCCTTTGGCATGATCTTCGAACTGACGGCACCGAACTACCGGCCAAAAGTGGTGATCATGGTTTCAAAGGCCGATCACTGCCTCAACGACCTGCTGTACCGCCAGCGCATCGGCCAACTGTCGATGGACGTGGTGGCGGTGGTGTCCAACCATCCGGATCTCAAGCCGTTGGCCGACTGGCACCAGATTCCCTACTACCATTTCCCCCTCGACCCCAACGACAAACCGTCCCAGGAACGTCAGGTGTGGCAAGTGGTGGAAGACACCGGCGCCGAACTGGTGATCCTTGCGCGCTACATGCAGGTGCTGTCGCCGGAGCTGTGCCGCAAGCTCGATGGCAAGGCCATCAACATTCACCACTCGTTGCTGCCGGGGTTCAAGGGCGCCAAGCCGTATCACCAGGCGTACAACAAAGGGGTGAAGCTGGTCGGCGCCACGGCGCATTACATCAACAACGACCTGGACGAAGGCCCGATCATCGCCCAGGGCGTGGAGGTGGTGGATCACAGCCACTACCCCGAGGACTTGATTGCCAAGGGGCGGGATATTGAAGGGCTGACGTTGGCCCGGGCGGTGGGGTATCACATTGAGCGGCGGGTGTTTCTCAACGCCAATAGAACGGTGGTGCTCTGATGGCCGCCATCGCAGGCAAGCCAGCTCCCACATTTGAATGTGTGAACCCGATCAAATGTGGAAGCTGGCTTGCCTGCGATGAGGCCCTGACAAACAACGCAAAAACAGCATCTGTACCCGAGCACTCAACGCGCTGCCCGCCCAACGGACAACGCAGTTCCATAAAAACAACAGCGAGGTGAAAGCATGTCTGGTAATCGTGGTGTCGTGTATCTCGGCAACGGCAAGGTCGAAGTACAGAAAATCGACTATCCCAAAATGCAGGACCCCCGTGGCAGGAAGATCGAGCACGGCGTCATCCTGCGCGTGGTGTCCACCAACATCTGCGGCTCCGACCAACACATGGTGCGTGGCCGCACCACTGCCCAGACCGGCCTGGTACTCGGTCACGAGATCACCGGTGAGGTGATCGAGAAGGGCAATGACGTCGAAAACCTGAAGATCGGTGACCTGGTTTCCGTACCGTTCAACGTCGCGTGCGGTCGTTGCCGCTCGTGCAAAGAGCAACACACCGGCGTGTGCCTGACCGTCAACCCGGCCCGTGCCGGTGGCGCCTACGGCTATGTCGACATGGGCGACTGGACCGGCGGCCAGGCCGAATACGTGCTGGTGCCGTATGCCGACTTCAACCTGCTCAAACTGCCGGACCGCGACAAGGCCATGGAGAAAATCCGTGACCTGACTTGCCTCTCCGACATCCTGCCCACCGGCTACCACGGCGCCGTCACCGCCGGCGTCGGCCCGGGCAGCACCGTGTACATCGCCGGTGCCGGTCCGGTTGGTCTGGCGGCTGCCGCGTCGGCCCGTCTGCTGGGCGCTGCCGTGGTGATCATCGGTGACGTCAACCCGATCCGCCTGGCCCACGCCAAGGCCCAGGGTTTCGAGATTGCCGACCTGTCCAAGGACACTCCGCTGCACGAGCAGATCGCCGCGCTGCTGGGCGAGCCTGAAGTGGACTGCGCCGTCGATGCCGTAGGCTTCGAAGCCCGTGGCCACGGCCATGAAGGTGTGAAAGCCGAAGCGCCGGCTACCGTGCTCAACTCGCTGATGGGCGTGGTGCGCGTGGCAGGCAAGATCGGTATTCCGGGCCTGTACGTGACCGAAGATCCGGGTGCTGTGGACGCCGCCGCCAAAATGGGTAGCCTGAGCATTCGCTTTGGCCTCGGCTGGGCGAAATCCCACAGCTTCCACACCGGCCAGACCCCGGTGATGAAGTACAACCGCCAATTGATGCAGGCGATCATGTGGGATCGCATCAACATTGCTGAAATCGTGGGTGTGCAAGTGATCAGCCTGGATGATGCACCGCGCGGTTACGGCGAGTTCGATGCGGGCGTGCCGAAGAAGTTTGTGATCGATCCGCATAAGTTGTTCAGTGCGGCTTAGAGGCCGGGCGGAAAAAGGGCGACTTTGGTCGCCCTTTTTTACAGTGGTCATCGTTTCTATTGGGTTCTTGTTGTCGTTGCTTGATTAATTGGTTCTGCTCACGGTGTTGTGTGGCGGTAATTACCAACTCTGCATCACGTCCGACTTCAATCCCGTGGCGCGCGACGATTAAGAAGGCGCCACAAGTGGAGTAAGACGAGAACAGGGACGTTTTCAACATTTCAGAAAAAGTCTTCACAGGTCCAGGCCCATGCTGACAATGGGTGGTTCACTTGAGCGTGGTGAGCCGCAGATAGGGATCCGCCACCTCGCCGTTTTTTATCTGGCGTTTTCCTCCGTAGTCGCAATGAACCTTACCTTCACGCACGTTGACTGCCTCGGCCTTGAGCTCGTGCTCCGGTGTCAGGTAGTCGTCGCTGGTCGCGGCGGTTTGCCCGGTCCAGGTTTTGCCGTTGGCAGTGGCGGTGTATTGATAGCCCTCGCCGTACGGCGGGGGCAGGTCGGGGTCTGTGTAGGGTGTGGAGTGGATATCTCGCGGCGCCGGGCATTGGCCGATATCACTGGCTTGCGCGCGCGGTTGCTGGCTGGTGACGGCGCGGAATACGGCAAAACCGTTAGGGATCAATCCGAACATGAGGGTTACAGCTCCTGAGTAGGTAGGCCTGATAGAGGCTGTCTTGGGTGGGCTGTAACGACGCTTGAGTTCCGGGGAATCGGGAGCCGCAGGAATGGAAAGGGCGACACACATAGCCTCCCACAGGGGGTGAGTGGTGTCAGCGGGTCATTCGGATGCAGAATTTTCTGAACTGTTCTCGATAGGGGGGCGCAGTGGGAACATTTTTTCGGGAATGTCAGTCAAACGCCTGCTTTTAGCTCCTACATTCAGAGGTTGTCTTGATGAAGATTTCTCGCGGTATTGCCCTGTCCTGCCTGTTGACCGTGGCCGCCAGCCCGGTGTTTGCCGCAGGCTTCAGCCTCGGTGACGTGGCCAACGCCGTTTCCGGCGCCCAGGGCAGCAACAACAAGGCGGCTGCCGCTGCGCCCAGCTCCCAGACCGCCGGTCTGCTGAGCGCCCTGACCTCGCAATTGAACGTCACCCCGGAACAAGCCGTGGGCGGCACCGGCGCCATGCTGGGCCTGGCCAAGAACCAGCTGAGCAGCACCGACTACTCGCAACTGGGCAAAAGCGTACCGGGCCTGGATCAACTCTCGGGGAGCAACTCCCTGGGCAGCCTCGGCGCCTTGAGCGGGATGCTCGGCCAGAGCGGCGGCAGCAAGACCAGCGGCCTCGATGGCCTGCTGGGTAACGTGAAGAACACCAGCGACCTCAACACTGCATTCAGCGCGCTGGGCATGGACAGTGGAATGATCGGCCAGTTTGCGCCGGTGATCCTGCAATACCTGGGCGGTCAGGGTGCCAGCAGTTCGGTGCTGGGCAAGTTGGCCCAGGCTTGGGGTACAGGCGGTTAAAGTTACTGCCTCCTCGGATTGCATATCCCACAGTATGTCGGTGTCATCTTTCAGCGCGACGTGGGCATATTTGAAATGATTTGTAGCTAGGGGCTGGGAACGGTAGGAAGAGTAGAAACCACACAGTAGTACCCATTGCAGCATCATTTTGGTGCTGCCTAGAGGGCAACTCAACTGACTTGATGGTGATCTGATGATACCTATTAACCCGTTACAAACAACGCTACAGAATCAATATGCCCAGCTCGGCAGCAACGAGCAGAACATCACCCAGGTTGGGCGGGCTGACATCAGTATGTTGCATAGCCTGGGATTGAACGCGGGTATGTTGCAAAACTTGCGACACGACCTGAATGCCGTGACGAATGGATCGAATCCTGATCGGGCACTCAATCGCTTGTTGGATGGGCTGCAACAGTTCCAGCTGGCCAAAGAATGGCCAGCCGGTAAAGCGCTCCCTGCCGGCGCCAAGACTTTGGATTTGTTGGAGAGGGAGAATGGCCAGCTAAAAGAGACACCCCGAGCCCAAGAATGGCCAGCCGGTAAAGAGCTCCCTGCCGGCACCAAGAATTCGGATTTTTTGGAGAGGGAGAATGGCCAGCTAAAAGAGATACCCCGAGCCCAAGAATGGCCAGCCGGTAAAGAGCTCCCCGCCGGTGCCAGGACTTTGGATTCGGTGTTGCAGGATTCGACCTCGTCTGTGCAAGGTTACGCTGATGCAGCCACTTCGAGCCTCAAAGCGTTGTTGAATGCTGAAGCTGCTGGAACGGGTATCGGGCAGGCATCGACAGATTTGCGCGCAGCGTTGCAGGCTCTTTTCAGCAATTCCCCTTTGGATAGCAACCCAGAGTTGGTACGAGATGCTTTGCGCAAAAGCATCGCTTCCAAGGTTTGAATTTTAGTTTGGAACGGGAACGGTAGGGTTCAATGGCCCTACCTGTTTTGGAATTTCATTCAAAAAGTTTTTGAATGCGTTGATCCTTCTCCATCCAGAGCTGGTTCACCCAGTTCTGGACGGTCTGGCGAAACGCCGGATCGTTCTCGTAATCGCCCTGCCACAGCGCCGGGTCCAGCTCCCGCGTGCGGATGTCGATGATTACCTTTGGTACCGACCCGCTGATCAAGTCCCAGAACCCCGGAATTTTCGCCTGAGGATAGACCACCGTCACGTCCAGCACGGCGTCCAGTTGTTCGCCCATCGCCGCCAGCACAAACGCCACACCGCCTGCCTTGGGCTTGAGCAGACGAACGAAGGGTGAATCCTGCTGCGCGCGCTTGGCCTCGCTGAACCGCGTACCTTCCAGGTAATTGACCACGGTCACCGGCTGGCGCTTGAACAACTCGCAGGCTTGCTGGGTGATCTTCAAGTCCTGTCCCGCCAGTTCCGGGTGCTTGGCCAGGAACGCCTTGGTGTAGCGTTTCATGAACGGGTAGTCCAGCGCCCACCAGGCCAGGCCCAGGAAGGGCACCCAGATCAGCTCTTTTTTCAGGAAGAATTTGAAGAATGGCGTGCGCCGGTTAAGGGCCTGGATCAGCGCCGGGATGTCCACCCAGGACTGGTGGTTGCTGATCACGAGGTATGAAGTGTCACCGCGCAGGTCTTCGCCGCCGCGAATGTCCCATTGAGTGGGGATGCACAGCGAGAAGATCAGCTTGTCGATTTCGGCCCAGGTCTCGGCGATCCACATCACCGCCCAGGACATGTAGTCGCGAAAGCGGCCGGGGGCGACCAGCTTGAGCAGGGCAAACACCATCAACGGTCCGAACAGCACCAGAGTGTTGAGCAACAGCAGCAGGGTGACGAAAAAGCCGGTGAGCAGGCGGCGCATAGGCAACTCTTGGGGTTATGTGGGCGGGCCATGATAAGCAGCTTGAGTCTAGAGGCCAAATCGCAAATCAGCGGACGAATGTTTCACGATGTGGCGCGTGGGAACGATCGATCTAACTAAGCGCCGCGTTTGCGGTCTAGAATCCGCCTACTTCTTTCCGAGGAAATCACGTCGTGAAATTGCTCCTTGCCGCGTTCGCCCTGGTTGCCTTGCCGGTCATGGCCGCCGAACCGACCCTCTACGGTCGCTACGAATACATCCAGTTGCCGGAGATCGGCCAAACCTTCAAGGCCAAGATGGACACCGGCGCGCTGACGGCCTCGCTGTCGGCCCGCGACATCGAAACCTTCACCCGAGACGGCGATGACTGGGTGCGCTTCCGCCTTGGCGGCAAGGACGCTTCCAACAAAGTCTACGAACATAAAGTGTCGCGCATCAGCAAGATCAAGAGCCGCGCCGACGAAGACGACGACAAGGACGAAGCCACGGTGGCCAAGCGCCCGGTAATCGACCTGGAAATGTGCCTGGGCGACGTCAAGCGCACGGTCGAGGTCAACCTCACCGACCGCAGCAGTTTCAACTACCCCTTGCTGATCGGCGCCAAGGCCCTGCGTGAATTCGGCGCAGCGGTGAACCCGGCACGTCGTTACACTGCCGACAAACCGGACTGCTGACGGACCCCCATGGCGCATATCCTGATTGTCGAAGACGAAGCGGCCATCGCCGACACGCTGCTGTTTGCCCTGCAAGGCGAGGGTTTCACCACCACTTGGCTGACGCTCGGCCAGGCGGCGCTGGAGCACCAGCGCCAGACCCCGGCTGACCTGGTCATCCTCGACATCGGCCTGCCGGACATCACCGGCTTTGAAACCTGCAAGCAACTGCGCCGCTTCAGTGAAGTGCCGGTGATGTTCCTCAGCGCCCGGGATGGCGAGATCGACCGCGTGGTAGGGCTGGAGATCGGCGCCGACGATTACGTGGTCAAGCCGTTCAGCCCACGGGAAGTGGCGGCGCGGGTACGGGCGATCCTCAAGCGGGTCGGCCCGGGCGTGGCGCCGGCGGTGTTCCAGGTGGACCTGGACCGCATGCAGATCAGCTACCGTGGCCAGGCCCTGAGCCTGACCCGGCATGAGTTCCGCCTGTTGCACAGCCTGTTGGAGCAACCCGAGCGAGTGTTCAGCCGCGAGCAGTTGCTGGACGCGGTGGGCGTGGCGGCGGATGCCGGCTACGAGCGCAACATCGACAGCCATATCAAGAGCCTGCGCAGCAAGTTACGCAGCGTGGCGGCGCAGGCCGAGCCGATCCAGACCCATCGCGGCCTTGGCTACAGCTACAGCCCGAGCAACAGCTGATGCGCCTGGGGCTGCGGATCTTCCTGGTGTATGCGCTGTTCATCGGCCTCACCGGTTACTTTGTGCTCAACACGGTGATGAAGGAAATCCGCCCCGGCGTGCGCCAGTCCACCGAAGAAACCCTGGTGGACACTGCCAACCTGCTGGCCGAAGTGCTGCGCGATGACGTGAAGAACGGCACCCTCGGGCAAAGCCATTGGCCGGAACTGCTCAAGGCCTACGGCAATCGCCAGCCGGGGGCGACCATCTGGGGCCTGCCGAAAAACCAGGTCAACCATCGCATTTATGTGACCGACGCCCAGGGCATTGTCCTGCTCGACTCCACCGGCGAAGCCGTGGGTGAGGACTATTCCCAGTGGAACGACGTCTACCTGACCCTGCGCGGCGAATACGGCGCGCGTTCTACCCGCAGCGAGCTGGATGACCCGGCGTCATCGGTGATGCACGTGGGCGCGCCGATCCGCGACAACGGTCGCATTATCGGCGTGGTCACGGTGGCCAAGCCCAACAGCTCGTTGCAGCCATATGTCGACCGCACCGAACGCCGCTTGTTGTGGTACGGCGCCGGTCTGGTGGTGCTGGGCCTGCTGCTCGGTGCGCTGCTGTCGTGGTGGCTGAGCGTTGCGCTGCGTCGGCTCACGGCGTACGCCGAAGCGGTCAGTGAGGGTCGGCGTGCCGAGTTGCCCCATTATCGCGGTGGTGAACTCAAGCAGCTGTCCACCGCCGTGGAGCACATGCGCACCCAACTGGAAGGCAAGGCCTACGTCGAGCATTACGTGCACACCCTGACCCACGAACTGAAAAGCCCGCTGGCCGCCATTCGCGGTGCGGCGGAGCTGTTGCAGGGGGATATGACCCGCGCGCAGCAGCAGCGCTTCGTCGGCAACATCGACAGTGAGAGCGCACGCTTGCAGCAGTTGATCGAACGCCTGTTGAACCTGGCGCAAGTGGAACAGCGCCAGGGCCTGGAAGAGCAGACGAGCATCCCGCTGGCGGCCTTGGTCGATGACGTCATCAACGCCCAATGCGCACGGATCGAAGGTGCGGGCTTGCACGTCGAACAGACGATTGGCGCGCAGGTGAAGGTGTTCGGCGAACCCTTCCTGTTGCGCCAGGCCCTGGGCAACCTGCTGGACAACGCGCTGGATTTCACACCGTCCGGCGGCACGCTGAGGTTCAGTGCGCAAACGCGCCACAACGCTGTGCACGTCAGCCTGTTCAACCAGGCCGCGCCGATTCCCGATTACGCCTTGCCGCGTCTGAGTGAGCGTTTCTATTCGCTGCCACGCCCGGCCAGCGGGCGCAAAAGCACCGGGCTGGGCCTCAATTTTGTCGAGGAAGTGATGAAGCTGCACGGCGGCACGTTGCAGATCGGCAATGTCGAGGACGGCGTGCAGGTGGTGCTGCATCTCCACACAGTCTCCACATTGCCCACATAAAGCTCCCACACGGGCTGCGCAGACTCTCCCCATTCAAACAGGGAGAGACCCATGAACCGCAGCCTGCTTTTCAAACTCGGCGCGATTGCGCTGTTGATCCTGTTGTTGCTGATTCCGTTGTTGATGATCAGCGGCATCATCGGCGAGCGTCAGCAATTGCGCGACGGCGTATTGATGGACATCGCCCGCAGCTCCAGCTATGCCCAGCGCGTCACCGGCCCGGTGATGGTGGTGCCTTATCGCAAGACCGTCCGCGAGTGGAAGCTCAATGAAAAGCTCAACAAACGCTACGAAGTCACCCGTGAAGAGCGCGGTCGTCTGTATTTTTTGCCGGACCGATTTGAACTCGACGGCCAGGTGCAGACCGAACTGCGTGCGCGGGGCATTTACCAGGCCCGGCTGTTCCACGCCGATAACCGCATCAGCGGGCGTTTCGAGCTGCCGGCTCAGTTGGGCATCACGCAAGACTATGCCGATTACCGCTTTGAGCCGGCGTTTCTGGCGGTGGGCATCAGCGATATTCGTGGTATCGAAAACGCACTGAAACTGGAACTGGGCAGCCAGCGCCTGGACTTCGAGCCCGGTTCCGACGTGGACTGGCTGGGCGAGGGCGTGCACGTGGTGCTGCCGGAGCAGGACCGCCTGAAACCGTCGCTGCTGGAGTTCGCCTTTGACTTGCGCCTGCAAGGCACCGAGCAACTGCAAGTGGTGCCGGTGGGCAAGACCAGCCAGGTGTCGCTTGCGTCCAACTGGCCGCATCCCAGCTTTATCGGCAACTTCCTGCCGGCCCAGCGTGAGATCACCGACAAAGGTTTTACCGCGAATTGGCAGACTTCGTTCTTTTCCACCAACCTCGAACAGGCCCTGCAAAGTTGCCTCGATGGCCAGAGCTGCAACGACTTCAATAACCGCAGCTTCGGCGTGAACTTCATCGACCCGGTGGACCAGTACCTCAAGAGCGACCGCGCGATCAAATACGCGCTGCTGTTCATCGCCCTGACCTTTGCCGGCTTCTTCCTGTTCGAAGTGCTCAAGAGCCTGGCGGTGCACCCGGTGCAGTACGCCCTGGTGGGGTTTGCGCTGGCGTTCTTCTACTTGCTGTTGCTGTCGCTGTCCGAGCACATCGGCTTTGCCATGGCCTACCTGATTTCGGCGAGTGCCTGTGTGGCGTTGATCGGTTTCTACGTGTGCCATGTGCTGCACAGCGTGGTCCATGGCCTGGGCTTTTCGGCGGGATTGGCGGCGCTGTATGGCTTGTTGTACGGGCTGTTGAGTGCCGAGGATTACGCGCTGCTGATGGGCTCGCTGCTGCTGTTCGGCCTGTTGGGCACGGTGATGGTGCTGACGCGCAAACTGGACTGGTATGGCGTGGGCAGGCGCAAGGCGGTCGAGCCCCTGCAGTTCGACCTGGAGGCGGTGCAATGATCGGGTTGCGTGAGGATCAGCAGATGAAGATGCAACTTGTCGACTACCTCAACCACGCCACCGCCGCTCCCACAGTGGATCGCGGTGAGTGTCAGGCTGGCGGTTGTGTCTGCTGCAACGAAGGCCTTTGGCTGACTTCGGCGTACCAGGCGGCGAGCTGTGGGTTGTCCGCGCGCCATTGCATGTCCGGGTGGCGGAAGTCCAGGTAACCCAGGGCACAGGCGACGCTGATGGCGGCGATGTCGAAGTGGCTGGCCAGTTCGGCAATCGCTTCGGATTCCAGCTCGGCGAGGGTACGACGGATCTTGTTGCGTTGTTCGTCGAGCCACTGGTCCCAGTGCTTTTCCACCGGACGCAGGGCGCTTTCGTAACGCACCAGCACGGCGGCATCCATGATGCCGTCGGCCATCGAGGCCAGGGTCAGACGACGCCAGCGGGCCGAGCCGTCGCGGGGGATCAGCGGGTTGCCGACGTGCTGGTGGTCGAAGTAATCGAGGATCACCCGGCTGTCATGGATCACACTGCCGTCGGCCAGGCGCAGGGCCGGGATCTTGCCCACGGGGTTGCCTTGCACCACCTGCGCGTCCGGGCTCACCGGGGTCGGCATGCAGCTGTGCAAGGCCACGCGGTCCTGCTGGCCGGTTTCCAGCAGCAACACGCGGACTTTACGCACGAAGGGCGAAGCGGGGTTGTGGAACAGGGTCATGCTGGGAGCGGACATGGGTAAACCTCACGTTGGGCAGTGGCTAGCCTAGAGATATTGCGGGTGTTTTTGAAGGCCCCTTCGCAGGCAAGCCAGCGCCCACAGGTTGATGTGTGCACGCGGTCAAATGTGGGAGCTGGCTTGCCTGCGATGACGGCCTCAACCGCGCCGCCGAAACAACCCCCATATCCCAATGACAGCAGGAATCCCCAACCCTACCCAACTGAGCGAATCCCACAGCCCATCCCCCAGCAACGCCGCAAACAAGCCGGCCGCACTGAGCAGGCCGATCCCCAGCGGGATGCCGAACACTTTCCAGAAACTCGATTGACGCGGCCTCATGCCTTGGCCGCCTTGCGCCGCACCATCCACAGGTACACGCCGCTGCCCAGCACGATGATGGTCAGCACATCCAGCACCGCCCACAGGATCTTCATCGGCATGCCGCCGTAGTCGCCGAAGTGCAGGGGCTGGGACATGCCCATGGCGTCCATGTACCACGGGCGTTCGGCGATGGCGGTGACGGCCAGGGTGCTGGCATCGATCAGCACCGGCGTGAGCAGGTGCGAGGTAAGGTGGGTGCTGCCTTTCATGAACACCGCGTAATGGTGCTCACTGGAAAACCGCGTGCCGGGGAAGGCGATGAAGTCGGGCTCCATGCCGGGCGCGGCCTTGGCGGCGATGGTCAGCAGCTCGGTCGCGGGTGCGCGTTGGGTCAGCGGCGGCGCGTTTTTGTAAGGCTCGATCATGGCGCTGAGGCTTTCGGTACGCCAGGCGGCGATGATCAGGTCGGCACAGGCGCTGATCACGCCGGTGACCCCCACCACCAGCGCCCAGGTCAGGGTGACCACGCCGATCAGGTTGTGCAGGTCGAGCCAGCGCAGGCGGGTGGATTTGTCCTGGCGCACGGTGGCGAACTTCAGGCGGCGCATGAACGGCAGGTACAGCACCGTGCCCGAGACAATTGCCACCACAAACAGAACGCCCATGAACGCCAGCAGCAACTTGCCCGGCAGGCCGGCGAACATGTCCACATGCAGGCGCAGCAGGAACAGCGTGAGCCCGCCGTTCGCCGCCGGGGTTTCCAGGGCCTGGCCGGTGCGCGCATCGAGCATGAAGGTGTGGGACGAGTTGGGCTCGGTGCCGGCGGTGGCGGCCATGATCGCGATGACGCCATTCTTGTCGTCTTCGTCCCAGGCCAGGTACTGCAAGGCGTCGCCAGGGCGATGGGCCTGGGCGGCGTCAACCAACTGTTGCAGGTTGAGCTGCGGCGTGTCGGCAGGCATCTGCGCCAGTTCCGGCTCGTTGCCCAGCAGATGATCGATCTCGTGGTGAAACACCAGCGGTAGGCCGGTGAGGGCCAGAAGCAGCAGGAACACCGTGCAGATCAGGCTGGTCCAGGTGTGGACGAAGGACCAGCGGCGGATGGTTTTGCTTTTCATTTTTTCAACCTTCAGACACACCAAAGCCGCCCACTGGGGCGGCCTGGTGGTTAACTCAGCCGGTTACCACTGGTAGGTGGCGCTGGCGACGACGCTGCGTTGGTCGCCGAAGTAGCAGTAGGAGCCGTCACAGGTGGAAATGTAGTCCTTGTTGAACAGGTTGGTCGCGTTCAACTTCACCGAGGCGCCTTTCAGGCTGTTGTCCAGGCGGCCCAGGTCGTAATGCACCGCACCGTCGAATACGGTGTAGGCGTTGGCTTTGCCCAGCCAGGTGTTGCCCTGGTCGCCGTAGGTGTTGCCGGTGTAGCGTGCGCCAAAGCCGATGCCGAAGCCATCGAGTACGCCGGTGTGCCAGGTGTAGTCGGTCCACAGCGATGCTTGCTGGTTAGGCATCAGTTGCAGGCGGTTGCCTTTGAAATCGCCTTTTTGGACTTCGGATTTGGCCAGGGTGTAGGACGCAATCACCTTGAGGTTCTCGGTGACGTCAGAGATGGCTTCCAGCTCTAGGCCTTTGACTTTCACTTCGCCGGTCTGGTCGGTGATCGATTGGCCGCCTGCTCCGGTGCTGGTGACCAGCACGTTTTTCTGGGTCAGGTCGTAGACCGCAGCGCTCAACAGCGTGTTGGAGCCGGGCGGTTGATACTTGATCCCCAGTTCCCACTGTTTGCCTTCGGTGGGTTTGTACGACTTGACCGGGTCCGCGCTGGCGTTGCTCGCCGGCTGGAAGGATTCGGCGTAGGACAGGTACGGTACGAAGCCCGAATCGAACACATAGCTGAGCGCTGCGTTGCCGCTGAAGTTCTTGCTGCGGTCGGTGTTGGTCGCATCGTTTTTGTTGAAGTAAGTGGTGCCCTGGTGCACCCAGTCTTCACGCCCACCCAGGGTCAGGCGCCAGTTGTCCAGGGCCATCTGGTCCTGGGCGTAGAGGCCGGTCTGCACGGTTTTCTGGTTGTAGTCGTAGTACGCCGTGGAACGCGCCGGGCGCACCACCGGTTGGGTATTGATCGGATTGAAGATGTTGACGGTGCCGGCACCGCCGTAGATCGAGAGGTACGACGTATCGGTACGTTGATGATCCAGGCCCAATAGCAGGGTGTGGGTGATGTCGCCCGTGGCGAAGTCTGCCTGGAAGTTGTTGTCGACCGCGAATTGGCCGATGTTTTCATCCACGTTGGTCGAAGTACGGCCGATATTGCCCGCCGCATCTACCGGGTAATAGGCATAGGCGCCCACGGTCAGTTGCTGGAACGACAGCTCCGATTTGGTGTAACGCAGGTTCTGTTTGAACTGCCAGGTGTCGTTGAAGCGATGCTCGAATGCATAGCCCAGCGCGTAGTAAGTGCGGTCGTAGAACTCGTAATCCGGGTCGCCCAGGTTCTTGTGGTGGGACACTTTGCCCAACGGCGAGTCGATCTTGGTGCCCACGATCGGCAGGAACTGGCTGGTGGCGCCCGTGTCGTCACGGGTGAACTGCGACAGGAACGTCAGTTTGGTGTCGGTGTCGATGTTCCAGGTCAGGCTCGGCGCAAGGTTGTAGCGCTTGTTGTCGATGTGGTCGACCTGAGTGCCAGCGTCGCGCACCACGCCGCTGAGGCCGTAGAGGAACTGGCCGTCATCGTCGATCTTGCCGGTGCTGGCAAAGTTGATCTGACGGTAGTTGTCGCTGCCGTATTGCACCTGGACAGCGTTGCTCGACTCCTCGCTGGGGCGACGGCTGACCATGTCCAGCAGGCCGCCGGGTGGGGTCTGGCCGTACACCGACGACGCCGGGCCGCGCAGCAGGGCGAGGCGGTCGAGGTTCCAGGTCTCGGCTTTCGGGTTGGCGTAGACGCCGCGTGGCAATGGCAGGCCGTCGAGGAATTGGGTGGGCTCGAAGCCACGTACGCGCATCCAGTCGTAGCGGGTGTCGCTGCCGTAGCTGGCGGACACGATGCCGGGCATGTATTTGACCGCGTCATCCAGGTTCTGCACGTTACGGTCTTGCATCTGCTCGCGGGTGGCGACAGAGATCGAGCGCGGTGCTTCGACCAGTGCGGTGTCAGTCTTGGTGCCGGCGGCGGTGCGGCTGGCCAGATAGCCTTGCACCGGACCCCAGGCGCTTTCCTGGTTGCCCTCTTGCCCCGTGATGTTAGTCACCGGCAGCGCCATCACGCCTTCAGGAACCGCCACCAGGGTAAAGGTGCCGGCGCTGCCCTGCTCCAGTTGCAGTCCGGTGCCACGCAGGGCCTCACGCAGGGCGCCCTGTGCGTCGAACTGGCCCTGGACCGGTGCCGAGGTCTTGCCCGAGGCGAGCGCCGGGTTGAGGGTCAGCGCGAGGCCGGCCTGGCTGGCGATCTGGTTCAAGGTGCTGGACAGTGGCGCCGCCGGCAGGTTGTAGGCGCGCACGCTGGACGCTTGCTCGGCGGCGATCACCCAGGGGCTGGCCAGCGGCGTGCTGAGGGCAATGGCCACGGCTAACAGGCTGGGGCGCAACAAAGTGTCTAGCGTGCGGGACATGGGGCGGCTCCTGAATGGAAATATTTCGCAATTGCCTGGGAGCCGAACGAGAATCGAAAAGTGATAGGGCGGGGAGAAAATATTTTTTTGGGTTGTGCTTGAGGGCCTCTTCGCAGGCAAGCCAGCTCCCACATTTGATTGGGTTTACACGGTCAAATTGTGGGCGCTGGCTTGCCTGCGATAGCGATGGCCCAGATACCGCAGAACCTAAGGTTTGGCCTTGACCGTCACCCACCATGGCGTGTGCTGCTCGATCTGCACTGGCAGGGTGGGCAGCAGTGCATTCAACGCCAGGGTAGTGTCGTGCAGCGGGAAGCTGCCGGTGATGCGCAGGTCCGCGACATTTTTATCCACACCCAGATAGCCGGTGCGATAACGGCTCAGTTCCGAAACCACATCACCCAGGCGGGCGTTGTCCACCAACAGCATGCCGCGGGTCCAGGCGTCGGTGGCGGGGCTTACGGCAAGTGCAGGGCCGAGGCCGTCGCTGCGCATCAGCACTTGCTGGCCTGCCTTGAAGACCTGTTCCTCATGCAGCGCCTCGGGCTGGGCGGCCACGGCCGATTGCAGCACGCTCAGGCGCGTGGCGTCGTCTTCGCGCTTGACGATAAACCGTGTGCCCAACGCACGCAGGTTGCCGTCGCGGGTCTGCACATAAAACGGTCGCGCGTCGTTGTGGCCGGTCTCGACGAGGATTTCGCCTTCCTGCAATACGATCAGCCGGCGCTTCTCGTCGAAACGCACGTCGATGGCGCTGTGGGTGTTGAGGTTGATCAACGTACCGTCGGCCAGCTTGAGGGTGCGCTGTTCGCCGGTGGCGGTGCGCTGGTCGGCCAGCCAGTAGTGGACAGGCAAGTAGCGCTGGCCGGCAAACAGCGCCAGGCCGCACACCAGCACGACGCTGGCCAGGCCGCTGCCGAGCTTGCGCACACGCTGGCGAATGCTTTGGCGCGACTGCATCAACGCCGCCCGCGCGGGACCCGAGGCCACGCTGAAACGCTGGTCGAGCAGGCCCAGCTGACGCCAGGCGCGGGCGTGGTCTTCATCGCTGGCCAGCCATTTGGCGAACGCTTCGCGCTCGACCGGGCTGCCGTCACCTGAATCCAGGGACAACTGCCAGGCAATCGCGGCGTCCAGCACGCGGGACGAAACCGGTTTGGAACCGACCATGGTCATTCGGGCTCGCCATACAGTGCGATGTAGCACTGGCGAATGCCCTGGGCCAGGTACTGGCGCACACGGGGCACGGACACACCGAGGCGCTGGGCGATTTCCGCGTGGCCCATGCCGTCGAGGCGGTTATAGAGGAAGGCGGCGCGGGCCTTGCTCGACAGCTTGCCGAGCAGGCGGTCGATGGCCTTGAGGTCTTCGAGGATCAGTTGCTGGGCTTCGGGCGAGGGGTGTTCGCTTTCCGGGATCAGCATCAACTCGGTGAGGTAAGCCTGCTCCAGCGCGGCGCGCCGGAAATAGTCGAACAGCAAGCCTTTGGCGATCGCCACCAGAAATGCCCGTGGCTCGCGGGGTTCGCGCAGCTCGTCACGGCCCAGCAGGCGCATGAAGGTGTCCTGGCTCAGGTCTTCGGCGCGACTGGGGCAAGCCACGTTACGTCGCAGCCAGGCCAGCAGCCAGCCACGGTGGTCGCGGTACAACGCGCCAACAAGCTCACTGTGCGGGGTCTGGATCGACGACAAGGCAATCACCGGATAAACAAAATGTTTAAACTAACGAGAATTATTCGCGATTGTGTCAGAGGCGTGAGACGGACGCAATTGGCGTCTGTCGGTTTGAAGAGACCCTTTTGTGGTGAGGTGTTAGAAAGACGGCGCTTGTTTACGCCGTCTCCATTGGGCCAAACGCTCTTGCAGGGCCTGCGGTGTGTCGATGTGTTGCTGGCGGGCGCGGCTGAACAGGATGAGCATCAGCTCTGCCGTGGCCAGGGCATCGGCGCTGGCATGATGGCGTTCACCCACGTGCAGCTTGAAATGCTGGGTCCAGTCGTCCAACCCGGCTTCGCGCAACGGTGCGTCAGGGCACAGCAGCGGGGCGATGTCGGCGACGTCGAGAAAGGCATGGCCCAGGCGATAACCCAGGCTGTCCTTGAGCGCCCGGCACAACATGTGTTGGTCGAAAGGCGCGTGGAAGGCCAGCAGCGGGCTGTCGCCGACGAACTCCATGAACGCCAGCAAGGCTTCCACCGGATCGCTGCCCGCCGCGATCGCGCTGGGGCCCAGGCCGTGGATCAACACGCTGGGGCTGAGCTTGGTGTCGGTGCGTTGCAGGGTGCGTTCGAACAGCTGGGAAAAGTCCACGGCGCCGTCTTCGATCACCACTGCGCCGATGGACAGCACCTGGTCGCGGTTGAGGTTCAGGCCGCTGGTTTCCAGGTCCACCACGACCCAGCGCTGGTCGCGCAACGAATTCGTACCCAACGCGGTGGGTGGGGGCAACTGCGCCAGGCGCTGTTGTTGCTCTGGTTCGAGCGCAGGTTTTTTCGGACGCAGCCAGTCGAGCAGTCTCACAGCTGATACCGCAACGTCAGGCTGCTTTGCAGGCGCTGGGCCTGACGCAGGGATTCACGCAGGATGCGCCGGTCCAGATGGTTGAGGCTGTCGGGATCGACCCGGTTGGAGTAGGGCAAGTTCTCACGGGTTTGCAGTTGATGCTGCTGCATGCGGGTTTGCTGGATAAAGTGGTAGGCCTCTTCATAGGCCGCGCCGTCCAGCGGTTCGATCACGTCCTTGACCACCAACTGGCGCAGGCGCTCCAGGGTGTTGTTGGCGTGGATGCCGTTGGCCAGTGCCAGCAGGCGTGCGCCATCCACAAAGGGCATGAGGCCCTGCGCCTTGAGGTCGAGGGTGGCTTTTTCGCCACCTTTACGGGTCAGCACAAAATCGCGGAAACGCCCTACGGGCGGACGCTGGCGCAAGGCGTTCTCGGCGAGCATGCGCTGGAACAGGCGATTGTCGGCCACCTGGTCGAGAATGCCCTGGCGCAACTGTTCACAACCCTGCTCATCGCCCCACACCACGCGCAGGTCGAAATAGATGCTGGAACCTAGCAGGTTCTCCGGAGTGGCTTCACGGATGAAGGCCGCGAACCGTCGCGCCCATTCCGCACGTGACAGGCACAAGTCCGGGTTGCCCGCCATGATGTTGCCCTTGCACAGGCTGAACCCGCACAGCGCCAGGCTCTGGTTGATCTGCTGGGCCAGCGGCAACAGCCGGGCGCGGATCGCCGCGGCTTCGGCAGCGTCCCTGGCGTCGAACAGAATGCCGTTGTCCTGATCGGTGTACAGCGTCTGCTCGCGACGACCTTCGCTGCCGAAACACAGCCAACTGAAGGGCACGCCGGGGTCGCCTTTTTCGGCCAGGGTCAGTTCGATCACCCGGCAGACGGTGTGGTCGTTGAGCAAGGTAATAATGTGGGTGATCTGGGTGGACGACGCGCCGTGGGCCAGCATGCGTTCGACCAATTGGCCGATCTCGCCGCGAATCGCCACCAGGTTGTCCACACGCGGCGCATTACGGATGGTGCGCGCCAAGTGCACCAGATCAACGCGTTGCAGGGAAAACAGGTCGCGTTCGGACACCACACCGCACAGGCGCTGATCCTTCACCAGGCACACATGGGCGATATGCCGCTCGGTCATGGCAATCGCGGCGTCGAACGCGCTGTGGTCCGGTGTCAGAAAGAACGGCGCCTGGGTCATATGGGCGTCGATGGCCTGGCTGAAATCACTGCTGCCGTCGGCCACCACCTGGCGCAGATCGCGCAGGGTGAAGATCCCCAGGGGCGCCTTGTGCCCGTCGACGATCACGATGCTGCCGACCTGTTGTTCGTGCATCAGCGTCACCGCCTCGCGCAGTGGCGTTTCCGGGCTGCACGTCACGGGATGGCGCATGGCCAATTCGCCCAGGCGGGTGTTCAGGGAGTATTGGGTGCCGAGGGTTTCCACGGCCTTTTGCTGGACTTGCTGGTTGACCTGGTCCAGCAGGCTGCTCACGCCGCGCAGGGCGAAGTCGCGAAACGGGCTGGACAAGGCGAACAGTTTGATAAAGGCCGGTTTGTTCAATTGCAGGCAAAAGGTGTCTTCGGCGGCCTTGTGCTCGGTGCGGGTGGCCCGCTCGCCGAGCAAGGCGGCGAGGGGGAAACACTCGCCGGTGGTGATTTCGAAGGTGGTCTCGGTGGAATCGGGCCGCTCGCCGACCACCCGGCCCTGCTTGACGATATAAAAGTGTTCGACCGGCCCGCCCGAGGGTTTGAGGATGCTGTCGCCGGGGGCATAAAAGCGCAGTTGGCACTGCTCTACCAGGAAGGCCAGGTGCGCGTTTTCCATCTGGTTGAACGGCGGGAAACGTTGCAGGAACTGCAGGGTACCGTGGATGTTCTGCAACACCGCAGTTTTCCCCGCTTGGGCGAAGGCATCGGCTTTACTCATGACAGTGACCGCATTTTTTTGTCGTTATCAGCCCTCATGGTCGACTCCTGCGCAGCGGGTGCCCATTGGACGTAAGTCTAGATCGAGGAAAACAGCGCAAAACTAGGGAAAAACCTTACATGACTCTCGTCCAAAACCCGTAGAACACCCACTAGGCAAACTTTCCGACGAAGTGCACATTGATCGCCCTTCCGCAGATGTCTGACGAGTGTGCTGGGAGATTGATTAGAACTGCTGAGAACCGTATGTCCGACCACGATATTTTGAGTGATGCCGAGCGCGAGGCGCTGAGCGCCGTGATGCTGGAGCCCGATTTACCGCCGCAACGGGTATTGATCGTCGACGACGACAAGGACGCCCGTGAACTGCTGGCGGAAATCCTGGGGCTGGACGGTATTCGCTGCATGACCGCCGACAGTGGTGAGGCGGCGTGGGATTTGTTGAAGTCGAGCAGCTCCATCGGTTTACTGATCACCGACCTGCGCATGGCGCCCAGCAATGGCCTGGAACTCATCCGACAAGTACGTGAGTCCACACGGGCAGCGCTGCCGATCATCATCATGTCGGGGGACGCCGAAGCGCCGGATGTGATCGATGCGATGCATTTGAGCGTGGTGGACTTTCTGCTCAAGCCGATCGACAGCGTGAAGCTGGCGAAGATGGTGAAACGGGAATTGGGGATGGCTTCCTGATTCTGTGGTGATTGGGCTGGCGCCATCGCAGGCAAGCCAGCTCCCACATTTGGAATGCATTCCCCTGTGGAAGCTGGCTTGCCTGCGATGGGCTCAACTGGGTCTACCTGAATCCCAACAAAAAGGCCCTGATCTTGCGATCAGGGCCTTTTCATTTACAGGCCGTTTTTAGCCTTGAACTCACGACGCCGGCGATGCAGCACCGGCTCGGTGTAGCCGTTGGGCTGCTTTGTACCTTCAATCACCAGCTCCACCGCCGCCTGGAAGGCGATGTTGCTGTCGAAATCCGGTGCCAGTGGGCGGTACAGCGTGTCCCCGGCATTCTGACGGTCCACCACCGGCGCCATGCGCTTGAGGCTTTCCAGCACCTGGGCTTCATTGACGATGCCGTGGCGCAGCCAGTTGGCGATGTGCTGGCTGGAGATGCGCAGGGTGGCGCGGTCCTCCATCAGGCCGACATCGTTGATGTCCGGCACCTTGGAGCAGCCGACGCCCTGGTCGATCCAGCGCACCACGTAGCCGAGGATGCCCTGGGCGTTGTTGTCCAACTCGTTGCGGATTTCTTCGTCAGACCAATCGGTGTTGCTGGCCAGAGGAATGGTCAGGATGTCGTCCACCGAGGCGCGCTCGCGTTTGGCCAGTTCGGCCTGGCGGGCGAATACGTCAACCTTGTGGTAGTGCAGCACATGCAGGGCTGCGGCGGTCGGCGACGGGACCCACGCGGTATTGGCGCCGGCCAGTGGGTGGGCGATTTTCTGTTCGAGCATCGCCGCCATCAGGTCGGGCATGGCCCACATGCCTTTACCGATCTGCGCACGACCTTGCAGGCCCGTGCTCAGGCCGATATCGACGTTCCAGTTTTCGTAGGCGCCGATCCATTTTTCCGCTTTCATGGCCGCCTTGCGCACCATCGCGCCGGCTTCCATGGAGGTGTGGATCTCGTCGCCAGTACGGTCGAGGAAGCCGGTGTTGATGAACACCACGCGCTCGCTGGCCGCCTTGATACACGCCTTTAGGTTGACCGTGGTGCGGCGCTCCTCGTCCATGATCCCGACTTTGAGGGTGTTGCGCGGCAGGTTCAGCACCTCTTCGATGCGACCGAACAGCTCGTTGGTGAACGCGGCTTCTTCCGGGCCGTGCATCTTGGGTTTGACGATGTAGACCGAACCGGTACGGCTGTTTTTGCGGGAGCTGTTGCCATTGAGGCTGTGAATCGCCGCCAGGCTGGTGACCAGACCGTCGAGGATGCCTTCCGGCACTTCGTTATTGTATTTATCGAGGATCGCGTCGATGGTCATCAGGTGACCCACGTTGCGCACGAACAGCAACGAACGGCCATGCAGGGTTACGTCCTGGCCATCCACGCCGGTGTAGACGCGGTCAGCATTCATGGTACGGGTGAAGGTCTTGCCGCCCTTGGCGACCTCTTCGGCCAGGTCGCCTTTCATCAAGCCGAGCCAGTTGCGGTAGATCACCACTTTGTCATCGGCATCGACGGCGGCGACGGAGTCCTCGCAGTCCATGATGGTGGTCAGCGCGGCTTCCACGAGCACGTCTTTGACACCGGCGGCGTCGGTCTGGCCGACCGGGGTGCTGGCGTCGATCTGGATTTCGAAGTGCAGGCCGTTGTGCTTCAGCAGGATTGCAATCGGCTGGGCGCTGTCACCCTGGAAGCCGATCAGTTGTGCGTCGTCGCGCAGGCCGCTGTTGCTGCCGCCCTTGAGGCTGACGATCAGCTTGCCGTCGACGATCTTGTAGCCGGTCGAGTCCACGTGGCTGCCGGCGCTGAGCGGCGCGGCGTCATCAAGGAAGGCGCGGGCGAAGGCGATGACTTTGTCGCCACGGACCTTGTTGTAGCCCTGGCCTTTCTCGGCGCCGTCGGCTTCGCTGATGGCGTCGGTGCCATACAGCGCGTCGTATAGCGAACCCCAACGCGCATTCGAGGCGTTGAGGGCGAAACGGGCATTCATCACCGGCACGACCAACTGCGGCCCGGCCAGGCGGGCAATTTCGTCATCGACGTTTTGGGTCGTGGCCTGGAAGTCTGCGGCTTCTGGCAGCAGGTATCCGATGTCTTGCAGGAAGGCTTTGTAAGCCACCGGGTCGTGGGCCTGGCCTGCGTGGGTCTGGTGCCAGGTATCGATCCGCGCCTGGAAATCGTCGCGTTTGGCGAGTAGGGCTTTGTTCTTCGGTGCCAGGTCGTGGATGACCTTGTCGGCGCCGGTCCAGAACTGGTCGGCGGTGATACCGGTGCCAGGAATGGCTTCGTTGTTCACGAAGTCGAACAGGACTTTGGCGACCTGCAGGCCACCGACTTGAACGTGTTCAGTCATTGCTTGCCTCACTCTGCGGAGCTTATGCGCGTTTCGGATTTTCATTATGTAGTGCACGGTTTGGCATACTACATGATGACTTGCGGTTGTGAAAATTAGACTAAATACGTCGTTTAGCGACCCACTTTGGTCGTATGGTCACAGCGGAGAACCGGATGTTCTCAAAAAACTATCGGATTGTTCCAGATAAAAATAAAAATGGTACACGATTTGTTTTCGAGGGCTTCCGAGTCCACCTTGTAGATTGAATTCCTGAGGGCTTTGCCATGGACCATCTTGTACTCACAATTATCGCCGCCGACAAACCCGGCCTGGTGGAACGCATTGCGCAGAACATCGCCGCCCACGGTGGCAACTGGCTGGAAAGCCGCATGGCGCACATGGCCGGGCAGTTTGCCGGGATCCTGCGGGTCAGCGTGCCGGCTGAACATCGCCAGGCATTGGTGGGGGCGCTGGAAGACTTGTCCACCCATGGCATTCGTGTGCTGGTGGGCGAGGGCAGCACCGGGCACGCGGTGGCGTCCAGGTCGATTGTGATGACCCTGGTGGGCAATGACCGTTCGGGCATCGTGCGTGAGATCACGGCGCTATTGAGCAAGCAGAGTGTGAACCTGGAAAGCCTGAGCACCGATGTGCGCCCGGCGCCCATGAGCGGCGACCCACTCTTTACCGCCGAAGCGCTGCTGCAAGTGCCGGCGACATTATCCCTGGATGCGTTGCAGGAATCCCTGGAAACCCTGGCGGATGACTTGATGGTGGAGCTGCACCACGAGGAATAATCTGCCCACAGGGTTATGCATCGAAATCTTGCATGGGCCTGTGGATAAGCTGTAGAGACCCCGCGCCAGGCCACGCCGGCCGTGGTTCTTCGTGATTTGAGCAAAAAACGAGCATTTTCAAAAGCTTGTGCACAAATGGCGGGGACGAGGCTGTGGATAACCTTGGGGTGAAAGTCTGCAAGCCACGCCCGCTGTGGCTTGCAGAGGTTTGTACGTTATTTGATCAGCGTTTTCGCACGCTCAGCCAGATATCCACGCTGTACACCACCAGGCCCGCCCAGATAAAACCGAACGCGGTCAGCGTGCTCGGTGCCAGGTGTTCGCCGAACAACAGCACGGCTTCCAGCAATACCAGGGTCGGCGCGACGTACTGCAAAAAGCCCAGGGACGTGTAGGGCAGGTGCCGGGCAGCAGCGTTGAAGCACACCAACGGAACCAGAGTCACCGGCCCCGCTGCGACCAGCCACCAGGCTTCGGATGTACTCCAGAACGCCATTTGCGCACTGTGGGCCGATGGGTTGAGCAGCACCCAGACGAGGGCGATCGGCACCAGCATCCAGGTTTCCACCACCAGACCCGGCAACGCCTTGACCGGTGCCTGCTTGCGAATCAGCCCGTAGAAACCGAACGTCAGCGCCAGTACCAGCGACACCCAGGGCAGGCTGCCCACCTGCCATACCTGTTGCGCCACGCCGATGGCGGCCAGCCCCACGGCCACCCACTGCAGGCGGCGCAGGCGTTCGCCGAGGATCACCAGGCCCAGCAACACATTGACCAGCGGGTTGATGTAATACCCCAGGCTCGCTTCGAGCATGCGTCCGCTGTTCACCGACCACACATAGGTCAGCCAGTTACCCGCAATCAACGAACCGCTGAGTGCCAGGATTGCCAGGCGCCGAGGGTTGTCACGCAGCTCGCGAAACCAGCCGGGGTGTTTCCAGACCATCAGCAGCAAGCCGCCGAAAAGGGCCGACCACAGCACGCGGTGCACGATGATTTCGATGGCCGGTACGCTGGCGATGGCTTTGAAGTAGAGCGGGAAGATACCCCAGATGACATAGGCGCTCAGGCCCAGGATGTACCCTTTGCGAGGGTTGGCGGCTTGCATTGCAGAATCCTTGCTTAGGCAGCTAACAAAGCGCGATTGTAAGGATATTTCTCAGGCAATGGGATCTGCTTTCTGTGGGAGCCGGGCTTGCCCGCGATAGCATCACCTCGGTACTCCTGCAAAACCGAG
>NZ_JBSVWB010000060.1:0-37145 GCF_054071795.1 Pseudomonas sp. SDO5271_S396 | reverse complement strand
GTATCAGTCGACTTATCGCCAGATGACACACCGCTATCGCAGGCAAGCCAGCTCCCACATTTTTATGTGCACCAGGCTCACGATCAGCACTCGCAGGGGCTTCGTTACCCCAACCGTAACGATTCACCACCCAGCTTGATTGATGGCCCCCTCAATCACTCCTAAGGTACAGCCCACGACAGCAAATCCCGTGGAGCGACCATGACAACAACCATCACCCCCGACTCGCGCTGGACGCGGCGGCGCGACGAGAAGCAGCGGCGGCTCGGGCTGGTCAAACAGTATGCAGACGGGGCGGTGTTGCCCAGCGACAGGATCGTCGAGGCGCTGGAAGCGTTGATCCTCCCCGGCGACCGCGTGGTGCTGGAAGGCAACAACCAGAAACAGGCGGATTTTCTTTCGCGCTCCCTTGCAAAAGCCGACCCCGCCAAGCTCCACGATCTGCACATGATCATGCCCAGTGTCGGTCGTTCCGAGCACCTGGACCTGTTTGAAAAAGGCATTGCCCGCAAGCTGGACTTCTCCTTCGCCGGCACTCAATCCCTGCGCATCAGCCAACTGTTGGAAGACGGCCTGCTGGAAATCGGCGCGATCCACACTTACATCGAACTCTATGCACGGTTGGTGGTGGACTTGATCCCCAACGTCGTTCTGTCTGCCGGTTTCATGGCCGACCGCGCCGGCAATATCTACACCGGCGCCAGCACCGAAGACACCCCCGCGTTGATCGAGCCCGCTGCCTTCAGCGATGGCATCGTCATCGTGCAGGTCAACCAGTTGGTGGATGACGTCACCGATCTGCCCCGCGTGGATATCCCGGCCAGTTGGGTGGATTTCGTGGTGGTGGCCGACAAGCCGTTCTACATCGAACCGCTGTTCACCCGCGATCCGCGCCACATCAAGCCGGTGCACGTACTGATGGCGATGATGGCGATCCGTGGCATCTACGAAAGACACAATGTGCAATCGCTCAACCACGGCATCGGGTTCAACACCGCCGCCATCGAACTGATCCTGCCCACCTACGGCGAATCCCTGGGCTTGAAGGGCAAGATCTGCCGCAACTGGACGCTCAACCCGCACCCCACGCTGATCCCCGCCATCGAAAGCGGCTGGGTCGAAAGTGTGCATTGCTTCGGCACCGAGCTGGGCATGGAGAACTACATCGCCGCGCGGCCGGATGTGTTCTTCACCGGCCGTGATGGCTCGATGCGCTCCAACCGGATGTTCTGTCAGTTGGCCGGCCAATATGCAGTGGATCTGTTTATCGGCGCCACCCTGCAAGTCGACGGCGACGGTCATTCCTCCACCGTCACCCGTGGCCGCCTCGCCGGGTTTGGCGGTGCCCCGAACATGGGCCACGACCCGCGCGGCCGTCGCCACGGCACGCCGGCGTGGCTGGACATGCGCCACGACGCTGCGCCCGAAGCCTTGCTGGAGCGCGGCAAAAAGCTGGTGGTGCAAATGGTCGAGACTTTCCAGGAGGGCGGCAAGCCCACCTTTGTCGACACCCTCGATGCGGTGGACGTCGCGCGCAAAAGCGGCATGCCCCTGGCGCCGATCATGATCTACGGCGACGACGTCACCCACCTGCTCACCGAAGAAGGCATCGCCTACCTGTACAAGGCACGCTCTCTGGAAGAGCGCCAAGCGATGATCGCCGCCGTGGCCGGCGTAACAGCCATCGGCCTGCGCCACAACCCCAAGGACACCGCGCGGATGCGCCGCGAAGGCCTGATCGCCTTGCCCGAAGACTTGGGTATCCGTCGCACCGACGCCACCCGCGAGCTGCTGGCCGCCAAGAGCGTGGCCGACCTGGTGGACTGGTCCGGTGGCCTGTACAACCCGCCCGCCAAATTCAGGAGTTGGTAAATGCGCGCACTCAAACTGCATGAATTGACCCTCGCCGACCGCCTGGCGGACATGGCCGTCGACGCGCTGATCGATGAAGCCGACCTGTCGCCCAAACCGGCCCTGGTGGACCGCCGCGGCAACGGTGCCCACAGCGATTTGCACCTGGGCTTGATGCACGCCTCGGCGCTGTCGTTGTGGCCGATGTTCAAGGAAATGGCTGAAGCGGCCATCGAATTCGGTGAAGTCGGTTTGCCCCTGCGTGAAGCCTTGGGACGGATCGGCCGTGAAGGCGAGCACGCCATGCTCGCCACCACTCACGGTGTGAATACCCATCGCGGCGCGATCTGGGCGCTGGGTTTACTCACTGCAGCGGCCGCCCTGGAGCCCCGCGCTATTACCCTGAACGCTGCCCGACTGGCCCTGCTCAACGACCGTTATGCCCCGCAACCGATGAGTCACGGCGCGCAGGTGGCGCAACGCTACGGCGCCCGCGGAGCCCGTGAAGAAGCGCAGTTGGGCTTCCCCTCGGTGGTGCAGCGCGGCTTGCCGCAATTGCGCAAAAGCCGGCGGCAGAACGCGGGTGAACAGAATGCCCGCCTGGATGCGTTGCTCGCGATCATGACCGACCTGGCCGATACCTGCGTGCTCTATCGCGCGGGTCTTGAGGGCTTGCACGCCATGCAATCCGGGGCTCAGGCCGTACTGGACGCGGGCGGCAGCGCGACCCTCGCCGGTCGCCGCTGCCTGCACGAACTCGACCAGCGCCTGCTGGCCCTGAATGCCTCCCCGGGCGGCGCCGCCGACCTGTTGGCCGCCTGCCTGTTTATCGACCGCCTCGACGGAGCGTTTTGATGGAAACCTTATCCTTTGAATTCCCCGCCGGGCAGCCGCCCAAGGGCCGTGCGCTGGTGGGTTGTGTCGGTTCGGGCGATCTGGAAGTGCTGCTGGAACCGGGCACGCCGGGCACGCTGACCATCCAGGTGCAGACCTCGGTGAATGGCGCCGGACAACGCTGGCAACATCTGTTCGAACGGATCTTCCAGGAGCAGACGCCGCCTGCGCTGAAGATCGATATCCACGATTTCGGTGCGACGCCCGGCGTGGTGCGTTTGCGCTTGGAACAAGGTTTCGAGGAGATCGGCCATGACTGACTTTGCCAAACACAGCTTCGTTGAACTGGGCGCGCGGCAACGGGCCAAGGCGTTGCTGGACAGCGGTTCCTTCCGTGAACTGATCGACCCGTTCCAGCGCGTCATGTCGCCCTGGCTCAGCCGCCAGGGTGTGGTGCCCCAGGCCGATGACGGGGTGGTGATCGCCAAAGGCAGCATCGACGGCCTGCCTGTGGTCATTGCGGCCATCGAAGGCAACTTCCAGGGCGGCAGCCTCGGTGAAGTGGGGGGCGCGAAAATCGCTGGCGCCCTGGAGCTGGCCGCCGAAGACAATCGCAAGGGCATCCCGACCCGCGCCGTGCTGCTGCTGGAAACCGGCGGTGTGCGTTTGCAGGAAGCCAACCTGGGGCTGGCGGCGATTGCCGACATCCATGCGGCGATTGTCGATCTGCGCCGGTTCCAGCCGGTGATCGGTGTGGTGGCCGGCAGCGTTGGCTGCTTTGGTGGCATGTCCATCGCCGCCGGATTGTGCAGCTACCTGGTGGTCACCCGTGAAGCGCGCCTGGGTCTGAACGGCCCGCAAGTGATCGAGCAGGAAGCCGGCCTGGACGAATACGACTCCCGCGATCGGCCTTTTATCTGGAGCCTCACCGGCGGCGAGCAGCGCTTCAACAGCGGGCTGGCCGACCGTTATGTGGCGGATGATGTCGCCGAGATTCAACAGACCGTCAGCGCACTGCTGGAACAAGGCGTGCCGGCCCGGCAACGCAGCCGCCAGGCCGAACATTACCTGGCGCGCCTCGCCGAACTGGATGCCACAGCGCAAATCGACCCGGCGACGGTGCGCGCGCTGTATCAAGGAGAACGCCCATGAGCGGCTTGCAGTGGTTTAACGCATTGAGCGCCGGCGCGACGCCCGTGACAGGCTTGCCGGACTCGTTGAAGGTGGCCGATGGCGCAGTGGGTGAGCAGGCTGTGCGCTTTATCGCCGTGGTCGCCGACCCGCACAACCGCTTCCCTCGTGCCCGCAATGGTGAGGTCGGCTTGCTGGAGGGCTGGGGCCTGGCCAAAGCGGTGGATGAAGCCATCGCCCGGGGCGACAAACGCCCGATCATCGCCATCGTCGATGTGCCCAGCCAAGCCTATGGCCGCCGCGAAGAAGCCCTCGGTATCCACCAGGCCCTGGCCGCCGCCGCCGACAGCTACGCCCGCGCCCGACTGGCCGGACACCCGGTGATCGCGCTGTTGGTGGGCAAGGCCATGTCCGGTGCATTCCTAGCCCACGGTTACCAGGCCAACCGCCTGATCGCCCTGCGTGACCCCGGCGTGATGGTGCACGCCATGGGCAAGGCCTCGGCGGCGCGGGTGACCCTGCGCAGTGTCGAAGAGTTGGAAGCCCTGGCCGCCAGCGTGCCGCCGATGGCCTATGACATCGACAGCTATGCCAGCCTGGGGCTGCTCTGGGAAACCCTGTCGGTGAGCCGGATTGAACAACCCACGCCGGACGATGTGGCGCGGGTCGGCGACTGCCTGGTGAGTGCAATCAAGGACGTCGGCGAACCTGACTTGAGTGGTCGCCTGGGCGCGGCCAACCGCGCGGCTTCCAGCCGCGTGCGCGAACTGCTGCGGGAGCAATGGTGAACGCGCACGACTTGCTCTGGGGCATGACCCCGGCGTATCTGCCCGCTGACGCACCGGCGTGGGCGGCGACGGCGCTTGATGCGGTGGTGGTGCGCCGCGCACGCGTCGCACCGGGCTTTATTGCCGTGGGCGTGCGCGGTCGGTTGCGCGAACAACGCCTGGCTGCGCTGATGCCGCTGGCCGCCGTGCAGCGGCGAGTGGTGCCGGAAGACTTGCGCGAGGTCGTTTCGCCACGGGATCTGCCGGCGTTGCAGGCCCTCGAACAACTGCGCCCCGTGTTGGCCGCCTTGGATTGGGGCGTCACCGGCAGCGCCGGCTTCGAACTGGCCACGGGCATTGAAGCGCTGCATGCCAGGAGCGATCTGGACCTGCTTCTGCGCACGCCCGAGCTGCTGGGTCGCAGCGATGCGCGTGAGTTGCTGGCCACCCTGGACAAGGCCGCGTGCGCCGTGGACATGCAGTTGCAAACACCGTTCGGCGCCGTTGCCTTGCGCGAATGGGCCGGTGATTCCAAGCGTGTGTTGCTGAAAACCGTCAGCGGCGCGCATCTCGTCCTTGACCCCTGGCAGGCCGTGGCATGAGCAGCCTGCTGGTGTTTCCGGGGCAGGGCGCCCAGCGACCCGGCATGCTTCAGGGCATTGCCGCCGAGGTACTGGAGCAGGCCAGCGATGTGCTGGGTGAAGATGCGCGTCAGCTCGATTCCGTGCAGGCGTTGGCCTCGACCCGTGCGGTTCAGTTGTGCCTGTTGATCGTCGGTGTCGCCCACGCGCGCTTGTTGCAACACACACCGGACTATGTCGCGGGCCTGTCCATCGGCGCCTATCCCGCCGCTGTGATCGCGGGTGCTCTGGACTTCGCTGATGCACTCAAGCTGGTCAGCCTGCGCGGCGAATTGATGCAGAACGCTTATCCACAGGGCTTTGGCATGACCGCGATCATCGGTGTGGAATTATCCACAGTGGAAAAACTGCTGACCGAGATCCACAGCCCTGAAACCCCGGTGTACCTGGCCAATATCAATGCCGACAACCAGAGCGTGATCGCCGGCAGCGACGAGGCCATGCAGCGTGTGGCCCAGCGCATCAAGGGCAATGGCGTCGCCAAGCGCCTGGCGGTCAGCGTGCCGTCCCATTGCGCGTTGCTGGAGCAACCGGCCCAGGTGCTGGCGCAGGCCTTTGTGCCGCTCAAGGCGCCGCGCATCACCTACCTGAGCAGCACCCGCGCGCGGCCGGTCCACCATCCTGAGCAGTTGCGCGACGACCTTGCGTTCAACATGTGCCGCATCATCGATTGGCGCGGCACCGTGCAAAGCGCCTATGAGCGCGGCGTGCGCCTGCAAATCGAACTGCCTCCGGGGGCCGTGCTCACCGGCCTGTCGCGCCGGGTGTTCGAGCAAGGCACGGTCATCGCCTGCGAAGGCGCGCGCCTGGACACCTTGCAGGCCCTGTTGCAAGAGGAGGGGCGCCGCCACCGATAAAGCACCACCCAAGGCTTTCGAAGCACAACAACAACAATTTCGATCGAGCACTTTGAGGACAACGACAATGATTATTTACGGTGTGGCATTGCTGGCGATCTGCACGCTCGCGGGCGTGATCATGGGCGATTTGCTGGGCGTGTTGCTCGGCGTCAAATCCAACGTCGGCGGAGTGGGCATCGCGATGATCCTGCTGATCTGCGCCCGGCTGTGGATGCACAAGCGCGGCGGCATGACCAAGGACTGCGAAATGGGCGTCGGCTTCTGGGGCGCCATGTACATACCCGTGGTGGTGGCGATGGCGGCGCAACAGAACGTAGTGACCGCCTTGCACGGCGGGCCGGTGGCGGTGCTGGCGGCCATCGGATCAGTGGTGGTGTGCGGTTGCACCATTGCGCTGATCAGCCGGACTCACAAGGGCGAACCCTTGCCCGATGAGGAACCGCTGAGCACCCCGGCACCTGTCGCAGGAGGCCGCTGATATGTGGGATCTCATCGAGAAGGGCCTGGAACACAATGGTTTGATCACTGCTTTTGCCTTCGTCGGCGTGGTGATGTGGATTTCGGTGGTGCTGTCCAAGCGCCTTACCTTCGGACGCATTCATGGCTCGGCGATTGCCATCGTCATCGGCCTGATCCTGGCCTGGGTCGGCGGCACGCTGACCGGCGGGCAAAAGGGCCTGGCCGACATGGCACTGTTCTCCGGCATCGGTCTGATGGGCGGCGCGATGCTGCGAGACTTCGCCATCGTCGCCACGGCGTTCGAGGTGCAAGCCACCGAGGCGCGCAAGGCCGGGATGATCGGCGTGATCGCGCTGCTGCTGGGCACCGTGCTGCCCTTTATCGTCGGTGCGAGCATGGCCTGGGCGTTCGGCTACCGCGATGCGATCAGCATGACCACCATTGGCGCCGGTGCCGTGACCTACATCGTCGGCCCGGTGACCGGTGCGGCGATTGGCGCGACGTCGGATGTGATGGCGCTGTCGATTGCCACGGGCTTGATCAAGGCGATTCTGGTGATGGTTGGCACGCCCGTGGCGGCGCGCTGGATGGGCCTGGACAACCCGCGTTCGGCGATGGTGTTCGGCGGGCTGGCCGGTACCGTCAGTGGTGTGACCGCAGGGCTTGCGGCGACGGACCGGCGGTTGGTGCCCTACGGCGCACTGACAGCGACCTTCCATACCGGGCTTGGCTGCTTGCTCGGGCCTTCGGTGCTGTACTTCATCGTGCGTGGCCTCGTCGGCTAACCCCCGATCCTGCGTTGTCTGGCCTGGCGTCTTCGCGGGCAAGCCCGCTCCCACATTTGATCGGGTTTGCATTTGGAATGCAGTCAAAATGTGGGAGCTGGCTTGCCTGCGATGGCGATTTTGATGGCGTCATCGTCGGCAAGCCGGGCTCCTACAAGGGACGGTCAAGATTGGCGGTTGGCATACATGCGGCATTCCGCCAACAACGCCAGCAAATTCGGGTCGCGCTCCTTGGCCTTCAGAAAGACCACGCCGATATGCTGCTGCAACCGATACCGGGGTTGCAGCGGTATCAACTTCACGCGGTTTTCGTACACCGCCGCGATCCTGCCCGGCAGCAACGCATACCCCACGCCTGAACTGACCATGCTCAGCAGCGTGAAAATATCGTTCACCTGCATCGCTACTTTCGGCTCGAACCCGGCCTGCTTGAACACGCGATTGCCGTCCTGGTGCGTGGCGAAGCCCTGGGTGAGGGTGATGAAGGTGGCGTCGCGCACGTCGGCGAGGTCGATCTGCTGCTCGCGGTCGAAGGGCGAATCGGCCGGAGTGGCCAGGAAGATGTCGTCGGAAAACAGCGCGATCTGTTCGCAGTCGGGGTCGTTGGCGTGTTCGTCCAAAGAGATGAGGATCGCGTCCACCTCCATGTTCTTGAGCTTGTAGAGCAGGTCGAAGTTGGAGCCCAGGATCAGGTCGATATTGAGTTCGCTGCGGCGCAGCTTCAGGCCCATGATCAACTGCGGCACGGTCTTGACCGTCAGCGAATACAGCGAGCCCAGCTTGAAGCGCTCGGCGGAGAACCCGGCGGCTTCGCGGGTGAGGCGCACGCTGTCGACCACGTCGCTCACCAGCTTCTGCGCGCGCTCTTCCAGCACATAGGCGCTTTCCAGCGGGGTGAGGTTGCGCCCTTCGTGTTTGAACAACGGGCAGCGCAGGGCGTTTTCCAGGGAGTGAATGGCGCGGTGCACGCTGACGTTGCTGGTCTGCAACTCGGCAGCGGCACGGGCCAGGTTGCCGGTGCGCATGAACGCCAGGAAGATTTCCAGCTTCTTGAGGGTGAACTCTTCGTCGATCAGCATGGCGGTCACTCTTGTTCGAATGCCGTCGATTGTGCCCCTAAAACCAGCTCGCTCCCAGCCATGAACTGCACAGGCCGAGCGCCACGCCGAAGACGATCAGCCAAATCGCATTCAGCCGCGTGTAATAGACCACGGCGGCGCTGGCGAGGGTCAGCACCAGGCTGGTGGCATTGTTTTCCAGGCTGTTCATCAGAATGTAGGTGGAGGCCAGGATCAGCCCGATGGAGATGGGCAGCAGGCTGCGCTTGACCCGTTGCACCCACGGCGTGCGGGTGTGTTTTTCCAGCCAGCCGGCACCCACATAGGCCAGCACCGAACACGGCACCAGTTTGCCCAGCAAGGCCACCAGCGCGCCCGGCAGGCCCGCCGCTTGCTGGCCGATAAACACCAGGAACATGCCGTTGGGGCCGGGCAGCGCCTGGGACAGAGCAAAGAACGCGACGAATTGCGCGTCGGTGATCCAGTGCATATCGACGACGGTGTAGCGGTGGATATCGCCGATGGCCACGGTGTTGCCGCCAATCGACATCAGCGACCAGAGTGCGCATTGGATCATCAGGTGCAGGAGGACGGTTTGCATCAGCTGGCCACCGGCTTCGATTCGATGAAGCTCAGGGCCAGGGAACTGGGGATGCAGACCAGCAGTACCAACCACAGCGGCAGCACCAGCACCGCCATCAACACGAACGTCAGCAAGAACGCGCTGTAGTTGGCGAGGTTGCGGGGCATGGCCTTGAGCAGGCGCAGGGTGGTGCCGAGCATCAGGCCGGTGGCAATCGGCATCACGGCACCGAAGATCTGTTGCACCACGTCATGGCTCCACCATTTGGCGTAGGCGAAGCCGGCGAGCACGGTGATCAGCGAGGGGAACAGGTACAGCCCGCACACGGTCACAACCGCACCCGGCAAGCCATGCAGGCGCCGACCGAAGATGATGCCGACGTTGGCGATATTCGGGCCGGGGAAGAACTGGCCGGTGGTCAGCAGCTCATTGAAGCCCTGTTCGCTGACCCACTGCCTGCGGTCGACCATCATCTGCCGTGCCCAGGGCATCACGCCGCCAAAGCCGAACAGGCCGACCATGGCAAAGTTGTAAAACAATTGCCATAGGCTGGGGTGAGGTGCGTCGGGTTCAAGCTCGGGCATGGCGATTACCAATGGGGTGCTTTCGTGTGGGTGAATCATCCGATGGGCTGGGGTACTTGGGCAAATGAAGAACGGGTGTTACCTGAAAGTCAGTGTCTGACGTCAGAATGCTCAAGGTGATAACGGTTATTCGAGGTGAGTGACACATGTATCACGGGGAACGATTCAACGCCTGGAGCCATTTGTTCGGGGCGGTTGCGGCCTTTGTCGGCGCGGTGTGGATGTTGGTGGTGGCAAGTTTCGACGGCAGCCCCTGGAAGATCGTCAGCGTAGCGATTTATGGCTTTACGCTGTTGGTGCTGTACAGCGTGTCGACCGTTTACCACAGTGTGCGCGGGCGACGTAAAACGATCATGCAGAAGGTGGATCACTTTTCGATCTACCTGTTGATCGCCGGCAGTTACACGCCATTCTGCCTGGTGACATTGAGAGGGCCGTGGGGCTGGACGCTCTTCGGCATCGTGTGGGGGCTGGCGGTGATCGGCATTTTGCAGGAGATCAAGCCGCGTTCCGAAGCCCGCATCCTGTCAATTGTGATCTACGCGGTAATGGGCTGGATCGTGCTGGTGGCAGTCAAGCCGCTGATCAACGCGCTCGGCACGGCGGGTTTTACCTGGCTGGCGCTGGGTGGGGTGTTGTACACCGTCGGCATTATTTTCTTCGCCCTGGAGCATCGCTTGCGGCACTCCCATGGGATCTGGCACCTGTTCGTGATCGGCGGCAGCCTGCTGCATTTTGTGGCGGTGATGCATTACGTGCTCTGACCCACACGACAAATCCATTGGAGCTTCATCGGTTTCAAGAGTGGTGTTCTTACAAGCGTTTCAGCAGGTCCTGGGCGCGGTGGCCGAAGATCTTCAGCAGCTTGGCCAACATATGCGGCGGCGGTTCATCGGCGCGGGTCAGTGCATAGAGCGTGATTGGCAGTGGCGGGGTGAGGGGGCGGATGCACGTGGTGACGGTCGAGGCGCCGAGGGCGGTGAATGGGTCGATCACCGTGAGGCCTGCGCCGGACTCCACCATGGCACGGGCCAGGGAATAGGTCTGCACGGCAATCGTCACCCGGGGCGGCGGCTCGACGTTTTCCAGGTAGCTGTCGAGTTTCGCGGCCAACGGGTCGGCGCTGGAAAGCCCGATCAAGGAAGTGCCCGCCAGGTCGGCCAGGGGCAGTGGCTGGCTGATTTCAGCGTCGGGCCAGTAACCCTTCGACGCCAGCGCCACCAGCACACCGTTGGCCAGCACTTGGGTAGTCAGCCCTGGGTGGCCGGAAAAATTCAGCGTCAGGGCCAGGTCGATCTCGCGCATCAACAGCTTCTGCACCAGCTCGCGGCTATGGTCGCTGGACAGCTCGCAGGCCATGTCCGGGTAATCGCGCTTCCACTCCAGGATCGCCGGCGGCAGCAGGGACAGGGCCAGCGCGGGGATGGCGCCGATGCGCACACTCTGGCCCGGTGCACGGCGCAGGCTCTTGGCCAGACGCCGCACGCCTTGCAGGCTCTCGCTGACTTTCTCGACTTCGCTTTCCAGGGCCAGAGCTTCCGGGGTGGGCTGCAATTTGCCACGCACCCGCAGAAACAGCGGAAAGCCCAACTGCAACTCGGCGTGCTGTAACACCTTGGTCACCGCCGGTTGCGACACATGCAGCAACTGCGCCGCGGCGCTGACGGAGCCGGTCTGGCGGATGGCCTGGAAGATCTCGATATGACGCAAGCGCATGGCAAGTCCATAACCTTTGTTTATAGGAGGGCCATCTTTATTGATTGTCGCGCGCCTGTCACCTGACCCTACGCTTGAGTCCTCTTATTTCAAAGGCTGGGGGCTGGGATGGCCGGGCAGGTTTGTATCATCGGGGGTGGGGTCATCGGCTTGGCCAGTGCGTACGCGCTGGTGCGTGCCGGCCATGAGGTCACGGTGATCGAGGCGCGCGAGTCGCTGGGCAGCGAAACCAGTTTTGCCAACGGTGGGCAGTTGTCCTATCGCTACGTGGCACCGTTGGCGGACGCCGGCGTGCCCTGGCAGGCCATGGGCTGGTTGCTGCGCGGCGACTCACCGCTCAAGCTGCGTCCACGCCTCGACCCTCGGCAATGGCGCTGGATGGCCGCGTTTCTTGGCGCCTGCCGGGGTTCGGTGAACCAGCGCAATGCCGCTCATTTGCTGCGCCTGGCTGCGTTGAGCCAAGCCACGTTGCAGCAATGGCGCGATAACGATCATCTGGATGGCTTCGACTGGCGACGCAACGGCAAGTTGGTGACGTTCCGTAATGCCGGCTCTTTTGAACATGCCCGCAGCAAAGTCACCGATATCCTGCAGCAGCAGGTGTTGTCGGCGACCGATTGCGCGCGACTGGAGCCGGCGCTGGCGGGCGGCGGGTTCGTCGGCGGCATCTACACACCCAATGAAGAAGTGGCCGATTGTCATGCCTTTTGCCAGCGCTTGGCGGCCCGGCTTGAAGCCTCGGGGCGTTGCCGGTTTTTGCTGGGGCGCAAGGTCACCGGCATTCGCGAGGCACGTGGTGCGGTGCAGGCGGTCGAGCTGGGTGATGAAGTGATGCCGGTCGAGCACCTGGTGCTGGCCGCCGGGTATCGCAGTGCCGAGCTGGGCCTGCGGGTGCCGCTGTATCCGCTCAAGGGCTACAGCCTGAGCGTGCCGCTTGGCCCGCAGCATCAGGCGCCGAACGTGAGCATCACCGACTACGACCGCAAGATCGTCTATGCGCGCATCGGCGAACAACTGCGGGTGGCGGCCATGGTGGATATCGTCGGTTTCGACGCCAGCCTCGACCCCAAGCGCCTGGCGCTGATCAAGCGTCAGGCACGGGAGACGTTTCCCCTGGCCGGCGACTACTCCCGCGCGGTGGAATGGGCCGGCATGCGTCCGGCCACCCCGACCGGTGTGCCGCTGATCGGCGCCAGTCCCACGCGCAACCTGTGGTTGAACCTGGGCCATGGCGCCCTCGGCTTCACCCTGGCCTGCGGTAGCGGCCAACTGCTGGCCGAATTGATCGGCCAGCGCACTCCTTCCATTGACCTGCAGGGCCTGACGCCCCGCGCCGCCTGAGGATCCACCCATGACCATCGAACGAATCAGCAGCAACGAACGACTTTCCGGTGCCGTGACCTTCAAGGACCTGGTGTTCCTCTCGGGCCAGGTGCCGGACGATGGTCAGGATGTGGCGACCCAGACCCGGGAAGTGCTGGCCAAGATCGACGCGTTGCTGGCCCAAGCCGGCAGCGACAAGGACCACCTGCTCAACGCGACGATTTACCTGAAAGACATCGGCGAGGGTTTCGCGCCGATGAACGCGGTGTGGTCGGCCTGGCTGTCGCCGGGCTGCGCGCCGACGCGGACCACCCTGCAAGCGCAACTGGCGCGCCCGAGCGTGCTGGTGGAAATCAGCGTGATTGCTGTGCGCGCATAACGTCAAAAACACGGAGCATAACAATGAAAAAAATCCTGTTGTCGGCCTGCACCCTGGGGCTGTTGTGGGGGGCTCAGGCCCAGGCCAATCCGGCGCCGCTGGAGGGTACGCTGGGCAAAATCGCCGGCGCCCAGTCCATCACCCTGGGGTATCGCGATGCTTCGGTGCCGTTTTCCTATGTGGGGGATCACAGCGGCAAGCCCATGGGTTACTCGGTGGAACTGGCGAACAAGATCGTCGAACGCATCCAGCAGAAAACCGGGGTGGCCAAGCTCAATGTGAAATACAACCTGGTGACCTCCCAGACGCGTATCCCGTTGGTGCAGAACGGCACGGTCGACCTGGAATGCGGCTCCACCGGTGTGACCGCCGAGCGGCAGAAGCAGGTGGCGTTCTCCTACGGGTTTATCTATGTGAAGGGGCAGTTGCTGACGGCGAAGGACAGTGGCATCCAGGGCTTTGGCGACCTCGGCGGCAAGAATGTGGTGACCACGGCGGGGACCACCAACGAGCGTTTCCTCAAGAGTTACAACGCCGAGCACAAGGCCAATATGTTCGTGATCAGCGCCAAGGACCATGGCGAAGCGTTCAAGATGCTGGAGACGGGCCGCGCGGCGGCGTTCTATATGGATGACGCATTGCTTTACGGCGAGCGCGCCAAGGCCCGCGACCCGCACCACTGGGTGGTGGTGGGCAAAGAGCAGTCCCGGGAAATCTACAGCTGCATGGTGCGCAAGGACGATCCGCAGTTTCTGGCGGTGGTCAACGAGACGTTGGCAGACCTGTATCGCAGCGGGGAAATCAACGGGATTTATCAGCGCTGGTTCGAACAGCCGATTCTGCCCAAAGGGCTGAACCTGGAGTTCCCGATGACCGCTGAGCTGAAGGCGATCATTGCCAGGCCGGTGAGTGATCCGGTGGAATAAAGAAGTGGTAACCCAATCAACACTGTGGGAGCTGGCTTGCCTGAGATAGCGGTGGGTCACGCGTCAGTGGGGTTGGCCTGGAAGACCGCCATCGCAGGCAAGCCAGCTCCCACAGGGGGATTGGGTTTACAAAGGGTCTGGGTCAGAAATCACCCCACAGTTGTTGGGCCACCGACAGCGCAACCACCGGCGCGGTTTCGGTACGCAACACACGCGGCCCCAGGCGCGCGGCGTGGTAGCCGGCGGCTTGGGCGGTTTGGACTTCGCCATCGGTCAGCCCGCCTTCGGGGCCGATCAAAAAGGCCAGGCTGGACGGCTTGGCATGGCTGACCAGCGGCTCGGCCACCGGGTGCAGCACCAGTTTCAGGTCCGCCTCGGTTTGCTTCAGCCACTCGACCAGCAGCAGCGGTGGGTGAATCACCGGCACAGTCGAGCGTCCGCATTGTTCGCAGGCGCTGATCGCCACCTGGCGCCAGTGCAGCAGGCGTTTGTCGGCGCGTTCGTCCTTGAGGCGTACTTCGCAGCGGTCGCTGAAGATGGGGGTAATTTCGTTGACCCCAAGCTCCGTGGCTTTCTGAATCGCCCAGTCCATGCGTTCGCCCCGGGACAGGCCCTGGCCGAGGTGAATGTGCAGGGGCGATTCGACCTGGCCCTGGAAGCGTTCAGTGAGCTGCACGCTGACGCGTTTTTTGCCGACCTCCAGCAGGTTGCCCAGGAACTCCTGGCCGGAGCCGTCGAACAGTTGCACGGCATCGCCTTCGCCCATGCGCAGCACACGGCTGATGTAGTGCGCCTGGGCTTCGGGCAGTTCGTGCTCGCCGAGGCTCAGCGGGGTGTCGGTGAAAAAGCGGGACAGTCTCATTTCTGTTCTCTGGAAAATGGTGTGCAGAGCGGACGCGGAGCGTCCAGGGATGCATTCCCACGCAGAGCGTGGGAACGATCACTCAGCCGGGGTCGCGGAAATCGGGGTGGAAATTGTCTGGCACGGCGACGCTGACCTTGCTGTTGGTGGCAATGTCGATGCCTTCGCTGGCGACTTCGGCGAGGAAGTCGATCTGCTCCGGGGTGATCACATAAGGCGGCAGGAAATACACCACGCTGCCCAGCGGTCGCAACAGTGCACCGCGTTCCAGGGCGTGTTCGAACACCTTCAGACCACGACGTTCCTGCCAGGGGTAGGCGGTCTTGGTGGCTTTGTCCTGCACCATTTCGATGGCCAGTACCATGCCGGTCTGACGCACCTCCGACACGTGCGGATGGTCCACCAGGTGCGCGGTGGCGCTGGCCATGCGCTGGGCCAGGGCCTTGTTGTTTTCGATGACGTTGTCTTCTTCGAAGATATCCAGGGTCGCCAGCGCCGCCGCACACGCCAGCGGGTTGCCGGTGTAGCTGTGGGAGTGCAGGAACGCGCGCAGGGTGGGGTAGTCGTCGTAGAAGGCGTCGTATACGTCGTCGGTGGTGATCACGGCTGCCAGCGGCAGGTAGCCGCCGGTCAGGGCCTTGGACAGGCACAGGAAGTCCGGACGGATACCGGCCTGTTCGCAGGCGAACATGCTGCCGGTGCGGCCGAAACCCACGGCGATTTCATCGTGAATCAGGTGCACGCCGTAGCGATCGCAGGCTTCGCGCAGCAGCTTGAGGTACACCGGGTGGTACATGCGCATGCCACCGGCGCCCTGGATCAGCGGCTCGATGATGACGGCGGCGAGGGTGTCGTGATGGTCCGCCAGGGTTTGCTCCATGGCCTGGAACATATGGCGCGAGTGTTCTTCCCAGCTCATGCCTTCGGGGCGCAGGTAGCAATCCGGGCTCGGCACTTTGATCGTGTCGAGCAGCAGCGCCTTGTAGGTTTCGGTAAACAGCGGCACGTCGCCTACCGACATCGCGGCGATGGTTTCGCCGTGGTAGCTGTTGGTCAGGGTCACGAAGCGCTTTTTGTTCGGCAGGCCACGGTTGAGCCAGTAGTGGAAGCTCATCTTCAGCGCGACTTCGATGCATGACGAACCGTTGTCCGCATAGAAGCAGCGCGTCAGGCCCGCGGGCGTCATCTTCACCAGGCGCTCGGACAGTTCGATCACCGGCTGATGGCTGAAACCGGCGAGGATCACGTGCTCCAACTGATCGACCTGGTCTTTGATGCGCTGGTTGATGCGCGGGTTGGCGTGGCCGAACACATTCACCCACCAGGAACTGACGGCGTCGAGGTAGCGCTTGCCTTCGAAGTCTTCGAGCCACACGCCTTCACCGCGCTTGATCGGAACCAGCGGCAATTGCTGGTGGTCTTTCATCTGGGTGCAGGGATGCCACAGCACCGCGAGGTCGCGTTGCATCCACTGGTTGTTCAAGCCCATCGGTTCTCTCCTCGAAGCGGTCCTGCGCCGGACGCAGGTGAAACAATCGCGCAAGCCTATGCAATGGTGGCCCTTGTCACAACCCATTGTGGGCAATTGGCGGTAAACACAGGACGGTCTGTCACGTTTCTCAGGAATAGTCCTTAATCCTTCGTTAACTTACTGTGCATACGCTCTTGATCATATTTCTCGATATTTCAAAGCAAAAAATTGCGCTTTAATTCGATAGGTAAATCGCTAGTCTTGGGCACAGCTCTTACGGGATTTGGGACATGCAGCTACGTAATACATCGGCACGCTACGGTTGGGTCAGCATGGTTTTGCACTGGGGCGTGGCCCTGGTGGTGTTCGGTCTCTTTGCCTTGGGCTTGTGGATGGTCGGCCTCGACTACTACGACGCATGGCGCAAAGACGCACCGGATCTGCACAGGAGCATCGGCATCACGCTGTTTGCGGTGATGCTGGTGCGTATCGTCTGGCGGCTGGTCAGCCCACCACCGCCTCCGTTGGCCAGCTACAGCCGCCTGACCCGTATCGGCGCTGCGTTCGGCCACGCGTTCCTGTATGTGGGGCTGTTTGCCGTGATGATTGCCGGTTACCTGATTTCCACCGCAGACGGTGTCGGTATCTCGGTGTTTGGTTTGTTCGATGTGCCTGCGCTGGTGTCCGGACTGCCGGACCAGGCAGACAACGCCGGCCTTGTGCATCTGTACCTGGCCTGGGTGTTGGTGGTCTTTGCCGGCTTGCACGGCGTGGCTGCGTTGAAACACCACTTTATCGATCGTGATGCGACCCTGACGCGAATGCTGGGGCGCAAAGCCTGATGTTCAACCTCGACTCACAAGGAATAGAAAGTATGTTGAAAAAGACTCTCGCCGCTCTGGCAATCGGTTCTGCTCTGCTGTCCGCCGGTTCGGCGATGGCGGCTGACTACAAGATCGACAAGGAAGGCCAGCACGCCTTCATCGACTGGAAAATCAGCCACCTGGGCTACAGCTTCATTCACGGTACCTTCAAGGATTGGGACGGCTCGTTCAGCTGGGACAAGGCCAAGCCTGAAGCCAGCAAAATCGAAGTCGACGTGAAAACCGCCAGCCTGTGGTCCAACCACGCCGAGCGTGACAAGCACGTTGCCAGCAAGGACTTCCTGGACGTGGCCAAGTTTGCCGACGCCAAGTTCGTGTCGACTGCGGTCAAGCCTACAGGTGAGAAAACCGCTGACGTGACCGGCGACCTGACCTTCCACGGCGTGACCAAGCCTGTGACCTTCAAGGCCACCTTCAACGGTGAAGGCAAGGATCCATGGGGTGGCGAACGTGCTGGCTTCAACGCCACCACCACGCTGAACCTGAACGACTTCGGCATCAAAGGCCCAGGCCCGTCTTCGCAGACCGTGGACCTGGACATCTCGCTGGAAGGCGTAAAAGCGAAGTAATTTTCGCGGCGCATAAAAAAACCGGATCTCGCGATCCGGTTTTTTTATGCTTGCCAAGTCCATACAGTCATTGAGCTGGCAATGGTGCTCTGTATCTAGCCCATGAAACTAGCGGTTGCGAGTCAGCAGCGCTGGTTTCTCACCACGAGGACGGGTTGGCAGTTGGTCCAACTGCTCCGGTGTCGGGAAGCGGTCGGCTTTCGACTCCTTGTGGATGATCTTGGGGGCCGGGCCGCCGCGCGGGTTCTGCACGGCCGGTTCCGAGGAGCGAGCGTCGTCACGGGACGGGCGACGGTTGCGCGAGTCTTCGCGACGCCCCTGGCCGTCACGTGGTGCGCCATTACGCGGGCCGTTGCGCTTGGCCGGTGCGGTGCCGGTGGTGCTGCCGTTGCTGTTGCGCGGGCTGTTGTTCTGGCGACCACCTTGTGGCTGACCGCCACGAGGTGCGCCGACACCCTGGGCTTGCCCGCCTGGACGACGGCCGCGGCCCGGGGCCGGTTTGGCCTGGGGCACGTAGTCGACGCGGTTGCCGAAGTTATCGATATCGTCGTCGAGGAACTCATCCGGAGCGCGGTCGGCTGCCGCGCGGGGCGGCTGGCTCGGCTGACGCTGTTCGCGGGCCGGGGTGCCTTCGCGAGGCTTCTGTTCACGGGCAGGGCGCTCGCCACGGCTGTTGCTGGCGGACTTTTCCTTGCCTTTGTCCTTGCCCTTGTCGCGACGACCACCGCCACCGCCGCCACCGTTCGGGCCATCGCCCTTCGGACCGCGAGCGTTGCGCGGGTTGCGTACGTCCGGACGTTCGCGGGCTTCGGGCTTCTCGGCCTCCACGGCGCTGGCATCGAAGCCCATCAGGTCGCCATCGGCGATTTTCTGCTTGGTCATGCGCTCGATGCTTTTCAGCAGTTTTTCTTCGTCCGGCGCCACCAGGGAGATGGCCTCACCGGTGCGCCCCGCACGGCCGGTACGGCCAATACGGTGCACGTAGTCTTCGTCGACGTTGGGCAACTCGAAGTTGACCACGTGTGGCAACTGGTCGATATCCAGGCCGCGGGCGGCGATATCGGTCGCCACCAGGATGCGCACGGTGTTGGCCTTGAAGTCGGCCAGTGCCTTGGTGCGCGCGTTCTGGCTCTTGTTGCCGTGGATGGCGACGGCAGGCAGGCCGTGCTTGTCCAGGTACTCGGCCAGACGGTTGGCACCGTGCTTGGTACGGGTGAACACCAGGACCTGTTCCCACGCACCGGCGGTGATCAGGTGGGCCAGCAGTGCACGCTTGTGGCTGGCAGCCAGGCGGAACACGCGTTGCTCGATACGCTCGACCGTGGTGTTCGGCGGCGTGACTTCGATGCGTTCCGGGTTATGCAGCAGCTTACCGGCCAGGGCGGTGATATCGGCGGAGAACGTCGCCGAAAACAGCAGGTTCTGGCGTTTGGCCGGCAGGCGGGCGAGGACTTTTTTCACGTCATGGACAAAGCCCATGTCGAGCATGCGGTCGGCTTCGTCCAGCACGAGGATTTCCACGTGAGACAGATCGACGCTGCCCTGGCCACACAGGTCGAGCAGGCGGCCCGGGCAGGCCACCAGTACGTCCACGCCACGGGACATGGCCTGAACCTGCGGGTTCATGCCGACGCCGCCGAAGATGCAGGCGCTGACGAACTTCAGGTCGCGGGCGTACAGCTTGAAGCTGTCATGCACTTGGGCGGCGAGTTCGCGGGTAGGGGTCAGGACCAGTACGCGCGGTTGGCGCGGGCCGTGACGCTGGGATTTGTCCGGGTGACCGTTGGGGAACAACCGCTCCAGAATCGGGAGGGCGAAACCGCCGGTTTTACCAGTACCTGTCTGAGCCGCAACCATCAGGTCGCGACCTTGCAACACGGCGGGAATGGCCCGCTGTTGCACCGGAGTAGGCTCGGTATAGCCCGCTGCCTCGATGGCGCGGACTAAAGCCTCGGAGAGACCGAGGGAAGCAAAGGACATGAGTAATCCTGTTTTAGTTAGGGCTTGGCCCAGAGGGATAATCTTGCCGGGCGTGAATGGCGCTTGAAGGAGCGCAATCCCGTCAGGTCCTGCTGTGTCTGGCGGGCACTCCACCGGCTCGCGCGGGCCGCAAAGCTGCGCAGTAGCAGGGTTGGGTGCCTTTTTCAGGACCTCAGCGGCCGGGCGTAAGCCTGGCGGAAAGGCCGGAGTATAACAGAGCAATCACGGTGCGCTGTGTTCCTGCTGCTCAACGGTGCGTTCCGAGGCCATATTGGTCTGGATTCCTCCATATTTGGCGCTCAGGGCGGCGTAGGCCGGTTCTTGCTTGAAACGCTTGAGTTCGGCGGCGAAGCGCTGCACCAGCAAGTCCATGCCCGCGCCACGGCGTACGGCGAGGAACTGCTGCTGGCGGCTGATCACGGCCGTTGCCTGGCTGACTTTGCCCTCCAGGCCCAGCGTTTTGATCATGTGCTGCCCGACCCGACGGTCCGTGATCACCAGGTCGACGCGGCCCAGCAACAATTTGCCGAAATTGGCCTCATGGCTGGGCGCCGGTTCTCGGTTGAACAGGCTGGATTCGCTGAAGTCCGCGCCATACAAATAGCCCGGCGAGGTGCCGACGGTCAGGCCGCGCAGGTCATCGAGGGTTGCGGCGGGATGGGGCCGTTCGTTGGCGTAATACAGTACGAACTCCACTTCCGACAACGGTTCGCTGGGGTACAGCAGCAGGGCGTCGCGATCATGGCTGTGGAAAATATCCAGCGCGCCATCGGCGTGGCCCTGTTCCAGCATGGCCAGGCAGCGTTTCCAGGGCAGGAATTGCCATTGCACGTCGACCCCGAGGCGCTGGAACACGATCATCGTGGTTTCGTAATCCAGCCCTTGCCTGACCCCATTTTCTTCATACACATAGGGCGCCCAGGGCTCGGTGACAATGCGCAATTGCTCGCCCTGGGCGGCCAGGCTCAGGCAAGTGAAAAGGGCAGCGGTCGCAAGCTTCAGAATGACGGACATGCCGTGAGGTTACGACGCTCCCGCGCTAAAGAGAAGCTCTGGAACACGCCTCTGCGGGCCGCGCTATTTTGCCGGTGAGGTCATCAAGTGTTCGTAGATGGCGCGGCGCCGCTCACCCAGGATCAGGCGCACCACCGGGTTGGCGAACCAGTGTTCCAACTGATGAGCATCGATCGGGCGTTTCTGGCGTTCTTCCTGGTTCTGCCGGGCCTTATCCCACCAAACCGGGCCGCAGGCCTGGTCGAATTCGTTCTCATGCTCGTAACAGCCGTAGAGAATCTCGCGGATGAATTGCTGTTGATGCTTGGGCAGCACCAGGGTGATCAGCTTGTACAGTTGGCGCTGCAAGCGGGGGGGACGCGGCAGATGGGCGGAAACCTGGCGTGTGTCGGCCAGGGCCAGGGCGCTGGTGGGGTTGGCCGCGTGCTTGGCGATCCAGGCCTTGACCTTGGCGCGAAACAATTGCTTGCGGCTCCAGTAGTGATGGATCAGGTCCGGGCACTCGCGCACATTGACTGTGCGGTAGGCGGCAATCGACAGGCAGAATTCTTCCAGGGTGTAGGCGCCCTGGGCATGGGGGAACAGTTCATCCATCAGTTCGATGGAGCGGTCGAGGATGTGAGCGTCCTGTTGAGTCAGGCCCATGACCCCGGAGTTGAGGGTCATCATGTCGTCATCGGCCACACCCATGTCCAGCAGGCGCTGATGCAGGGCGGTGTAGAGGATGCTTTCGTGGTTGTCGCCGTATCGCGTGTAGAACGCGTTGCACAGCAGGGTGCCAGGTTGCACGCGTTCGAACAGCGCCATGGGCGAGTGGTGGAAGAACGTGTCGGTGTCGATCAGCAAGGCCACCGGGGACTCTTCCAGCACGGTGCGCAACGCCACGTGTTTGGTACGGAAATGGTAGCCGTGGGGTTCGCTCCACTGCTTGCGGGTGGCCGCGTCCAGCGGGCGTACGCGCACAGGCAGCAGGCGATAGGGTTCGGGGTTGTCGCTGAATACCTGGATGTCCAGGGGTGCGTCCGGAGTGTCCTGCAAAAATGCCAGTGCGCTGGCGATGCTGAATACCGCCTCCTGGTGATAGGTCTCGGAGCCGAAGACCAGGTAAACCAGTTGCGGGCGCAAGGTAGGGGACGCTGTATTCATGGACTGCAGGGTTCCGTAGGCATGTAAAACGACAAAGGCCCTCGTGCAACCGAGGGCCTTGGCACAGCCGGACAAGCGTTAGCGTGGCAGCTTGAGGTTGTTCCAGATGGCAAGACTGGGTTCAGCCTGGTTCAGGGTATAGAAGTGCAACCCCGGGGCGCCACCTTGCAACAGCCGTTCACACATTTCGCTGATGACCTGCTCGCCGAACGCCTGGATGCTCTTGACGTCGTCGCCGTAGGCTTCCAGTTGCTTGCGCACCCAGCGTGGGATCTCTGCGCCGCAGGCGTCGGAGAAGCGTGCGAGCTTGCTGTAGTTGGTGATCGGCATGATGCCCGGCACGATCGGGATGTTCACGCCCATCGCCCGTACGCGCTCGACGAAGTAGAAGTAGCTGTCGGCGTTGAAGAAGTACTGGGTGATCGCGCTGTCGGCGCCGGCATTGGCCTTGCGCACGAAATTCTGCAAATCGTCTTCGAAGTTGCGCGCCTGGGGGTGCATCTCCGGATAAGCCGCGACTTCGATATGGAAGTGCTCGCCGCTTTCTTCACGGATGAAACTTACCAGGTCATTGGCGTAGCGCAGCTCACCGCTGGCCATGCCCATGCCGGAGGGCAGGTCGCCACGCAGGGCGACGATGCGCTTGATGCCGGCGGCCTTGTATTGGGTCAGCAGGCCGCGCAGGTCGGCCTTGCTGTCGCCCACGCACGACAAGTGCGGAGCGGCGGGAACTTTGACTTCGCTTTCCAGCTGCAACACGGTGTTGATCGTGCGATCACGGGTCGAACCGCCGGCGCCGTAGGTGCAGGAAAAGAAGTCGGGGGTGTAGCTGGCCAGTTGCTTGGCAACGGCCATCAGTTTTTCATGCCCAGCCTCGGTCTTGGTCGGGAAAAACTCGAAGCTGTAGCGACGGTCTTGGGACATGGTAATACCCTTGGAAACTCAAAGCTGGAAGGCTTGCGCTGTCAATGTGGGAGCGGGCTTGCCCGCGAATGCGGTGGGTCAGTTGATAACGCTGTCGACTGAAACGCCCCATTCGCGAGCAAGCCCGCTCCCACACAAGCCCGCCTCCACAAGGAGGGCGGGCAGCAGGCATATCAGTAGCGGTAAGCGTGCGGCTTGAACGGACCTTCAACGCTCACGCCGATGTAGTCGGCCTGGGTCTTGGTCAGTTGAGTCACGACGCCGCCGAAGCCGCGGACCATTTCCAGGGCCACTTCTTCGTCGAGTTTCTTCGGCAGGACTTCCACGGTCAGGCGCTCGGCTTTCTGGGCGGGCGACAGGTCGGCGTACTTCTGTTCGAACAGGAAGATCTGCGCCAGAACCTGGTTGGCGAACGAGCCGTCCATGATGCGGCTTGGGTGGCCGGTGGCGTTGCCCAGGTTAACCAGGCGGCCTTCGGCCAGCAGGATCAGGTAGTCGTCGTTCTGCGGGTCGAAATCGCCATGGCCGGTGCGGTGAACCTTGTGCACCTGTGGCTTCACTTCTTCCCATGCCCAGTTCTTGCGCATGAAAGCGGTGTCGATCTCGTTGTCGAAGTGACCGATGTTGCATACCACGGCGCGTTTTTTCAGGGCCTTGAGCATGTTGGCATCGCAGACGTTGACGTTACCGGTGGTGGTGACGATCAGGTCGATCTTGCCCAGCAGGGCCTTGTCGATGCTCGCTTCGGTGCCGTCGTTCTGACCGTTGATGAACGGCGAAGCCACTTCGAAGCCGTCCATGCAGGCTTGCATGGCGCAGATCGGGTCGACTTCGGAGACCTTCACGATCATGCCTTCCTGACGCAGGGACTGGGCCGAGCCCTTGCCCACGTCGCCGTAGCCGATCACCAGGGCCTGCTTGCCCGACAGCAGGTGGTCGGTACCGCGCTTGATGGCATCGTTCAGGCTGTGACGGCAGCCGTACTTGTTGTCGTTCTTGCTCTTGGTCACCGAGTCGTTGACGTTGATGGCCGGGATTTTCAGCTCGCCCTTGGCCAGCATGTCCAGCAGACGATGCACGCCGGTGGTGGTTTCTTCGGTCACGCCGTGGACGCGGTCGAGGATCTGCGGGTATTTCTTGTGCAGCAGTTCGGTCAGGTCACCGCCGTCGTCGAGGATCATGTTGGCGTCCCATGGCTTGCCATCCTTGAGGATGGTCTGCTCCAGGCACCACTCGTACTCTTGCTCGGTCTCGCCTTTCCAGGCGAATACCGGGATGCCGGCGGCGGCGATAGCGGCAGCGGCCTGGTCTTGAGTCGAGAAGATGTTGCACGACGACCAGCGCACTTCGGCACCCAGGGCAACCAGGGTTTCGATCAGCACGGCGGTCTGAATGGTCATGTGGATGCAGCCGAGGATCTTGGCGCCTTTGAGCGGCTGCTCGGCGGCGTATTTGCGACGCAGGCCCATCAGGGCAGGCATTTCGGATTCGGCGATAAAGGTTTCGCGACGGCCCCAGGCAGCGAGGGACATGTCGGCGACTTTGTAGTCGTTGAAATCTGCAGGCGTGATTACTGCGCTCATGAAGAGCCTCCATTCGTAGTGTGCGAATGGGCGCCGTTGTGCGTTTAGTATCAGGCCAGGTGAGCCAGGCCGGACAACGCCCCATCCGAGCCTGACAGGTCGAACCTGCTGCAGCGCCCCTCGGACAGGTGGCGGGAGAACGGTATCAATCGAAGATGACCGTTTTGAAGCGGGTGCGATTATAGCCGTGTAGGCGACACTTCCCAAGCCTTTCTGTCGGTCATATGAAGATCGTTGATAGGTGGAATAGGCAATGCTGCATAGAGCTTGGGGCGCGGCTCTGCCATGATGTTGGCCATCATTCGGCAAGACGCTCTGGAGTGACCATGAACTTCCACACCCGCAAATGGGTAAAACCCGAAGACCTCAACCCCAACGGCACCCTGTTCGGCGGCAGCCTGCTGCGCTGGATCGATGAAGAAGCGGCCATCTACGCCATTGTCCAGTTGGGCAACCAGCGTGTCGTCACCAAGTACATCTCCGAAATCAACTTCGTCAGCGCCTCGCGCCAGGGCGACATCATCGAGTTGGGCATCACCGCCACCGAGTTCGGTCGTACCTCCATCACCCTGACCTGTGAAGTGCGCAACAAAATTACCCGCAAAAGCATCCTCACCGTGGAAAAAATGGTCTTCGTCAACCTTGGCGAAGACGGCCTGCCCGCGCCGCATGGCCGCACGGAGATCAAGTACGTGAAGGACCAGTTCCAGGACGACAACGTCACCGAGTAACAGCCGCGCAAGTCATGGGGATTGCCGAGAGGCTGAGCGCGGGTGGCGCGCCGGCCTTTCCGCTCAGTTTGACCACTGTGGAGATGGCCAGGGCATGGCGCATACCGGGCCACTGAACAGCCGCCGTCGTCGCGTGTCGTAGCTACAGGCACCCCTTGGATTCCGGTAGATCATGGCCACTCACGACGACGGCAAGACCCCCAATCTGTCGCAGGAAGAACAGCAGGACGTCGACAAGAACCAGCCGCCCCGTGCGGCGGTCCTGCATGAAATCATTCGCACCCAGGGCGACCAGGAGCTGGAACGCAACGTGGCAGCCCTGTGGTGGTCAGCCCTGGCCGCTGGCCTGACCATGGGCTTGTCATTGATGGGCATGGGTCTGCTGAATTCACGCCTGCCGGACGACGAGACGTTCAAGGTGATCGCCAGCTTCGGCTACTGCGCGGGTTTTCTCGCGGTGATCCTGGCGCGCCAGCAACTCTTCACCGAAAACACCCTCACCGCCGTGCTGCCGGTGATGAGCAAACCCACGCTGGCCAATGCCGGACGCCTGTTGCGATTGTGGACCGTGGTGCTGGTGGGCAACCTCTGCGGTACCCTGCTGGTGGCGTACGTGATGCTGCACCTGCCGATCTTCGACACCAAGACCGACCTGGCCTTCCTGGAAATCGGGCGCAAAGTGATGGAAAACGACCCAGGGCAGATGTTCGCCAAGGGCATCGTCTCCGGCTGGATGATCGCCACCATGGTCTGGATGATCCCGTCCATGGAAAGCGCCAAGCTGTGGATCATCATCCTGATTACCTACCTGATGGCGCTGGGTGACTTCACCCATATCGTCGTAGGCTCGGCGGAAGTGTCTTATCTGGTGTTTGCCGGCGAGCTGCCGTGGCGGGATTTCTGGCAGGTGTTCGCCGGGCCGACGCTGGCGGGCAACATTATTGGCGGCAGTTTCATCTTTGCGTTGATCAGCCATGCGCAGGTCCGCAGCGAGAGCAGCCTGCCGGGCAAGCAGGCTGCGGACCCCAGGCACCCGCCGCGGATCCGCAAGGATCAGTGAGCGTCAGGGGTGACCTGGGGCTCGTTTCGGGTCACGTGCTTGACCAGCTTGCCGATGCTCAAACCCTGCAGCAGGATCGACGACAGCACCACAATGTAGGTGATGCTCAGCAGCAGGTCGCGTTCCGGGCCAAGCGGCAACGCCAGCGCCAGAGCGACGGAAACCCCGCCACGCAGCCCGCCCCAGGTGAGGATGCGGATAGTGCCGCGCGGCACACTGCGCCAGTGTCGCAACAACAGGATCGCCGGGGCCACGGTGAGCAAGCGCGACAAGAGAATCGCCACTGCCAGCAGGCTGGCGGCGAACACGTGCAGCCAGTTGAACGGCAGCAGCAACAGCTCCATGCCGATCAGTGCGAACAACAGGGCGTTGAGCATGTCATCGAGCAGTTCCCAGAAACCGTCCAGGTAGCGACGCGTCATGTCGTTCATCGCCAGCTTGCGCCCCAGATTGCCGATGATCAGGCCCGCCACCACCATCGCAATCGGTGCCGAGACGTGCAGTTCGGTGGCCATCGCCGAACCGCCGATGACCAGGGCGAGGGTCAGCATGACCTCGATCTGGTGTTGTTCGATGCTCTTGATCATCAGGTACACCAGGTAACCGATCAGACCGCCGAACACCACGCCGCCAATGGCTTCATGGGCGAACAGCAAAGCGGTCGCGCCCACCGTCGGCGTTTCGCCCAGTTGGGCGATACCCAGCAATACGGTAAACACCACCACGGCGGTGCCGTCGTTGAACAGCGACTCGCCGACGATGGTGGTTTTCAGTGGCTTGGACGCATTGGCGGTACGTAGCACGCCCAATACCGCAATAGGATCGGTGGGCGAAATGAGCGCGCCGAACAGCAGGCAGTACAGGAAGCTCACGTGCCAGCCGAACAGGGCGAAGATGTAGTACGCGAGGCTGCCGATCACCACCGTGGCGATCAACACGCCAAAGGTCGCCAGCAGGCCGATGGGCCAGCGGTAACTGCGTAGGTCGTTCAGGTTTACGTGCAGCGCGCCGGCGAACAGCAGAAAGGAGAGCATCCAGTTCATCAGCAGGTCGCCGAAGTCGATCTGGCCGATCAGTTGCTGGATGCGCTCTTCGAGACCGGGATAGCCGAGAACGCTCAGGCCTTGCAGGATCAGGGAAAACACCAGGGCAGTGACCATCACGCCGATAGTCGGCGGCAGACCGATAAAGCGGAAGTTCACATAGGTGAGCAGCGTGGTGAGGCAGATAAAGGCGGCGACAAGTTCAAGCATCCGGGGTCCTTGGAAGTGGGGTGGCAGAACATTATTGGGGGATGGACCGCAGTGGCGGCTCGAGGTTGCAGGGGCAGGACGCAAAACACCGATAGAACCTTTGCCAGTGCGGTGGCTCATAACGGTGGATGCGGCTTGCCGGGTTTAGTGCTAAAACTCTAATTCTGTTTGAAAACAAAAAAGGAATCAGTGATGACGGTGGCCTTCTGGTGTGTGTTGATCGCAATTTTCCTGCCTTACCTGTGCACGGGTGTGGCCAAGTTCAGCCAAGGCAAGTTCGGCCCCCGGCAGAACCACGACCCGCGGGCTTTCCTGGACACCCTCGACGGTTTTGCCCGACGGGCCCATAACGCCCAGCTCAACAGCTTTGAAGTCACCCCGGCGTTTGCAGCGGCGGTGATTATCGCGCACCTGGCCGGCACGGCCGAATTGGTGACCATCAACGTATTGGCGGTGCTGTTTATCACCAGCCGCCTGCTGTACATCATCTGTTACCTGGCGGATTGGGCGATGTTGCGTTCGCTGGTGTGGTTCGTGGGCATGGCGCTGATTGCGAGTTTCTTTTTTGTCTCGATCTGAAGATTGACGCATTCCAACGTGGGAGCTGGCTTGCCTGCGATCGCGCAGTGTCAGCCAGCAAAGATGTATCTGGCGGGCCGCCATCGCGGGCAAGCCCGGCTCCCACACTGGTTCGGTGTTGTTCTTCAGGTCCCGGCAGGAGCATCGGGCACTTGCGGCAGCGCAGTACCTTTGGGCCACAACATCCAGATCTGACCCTGCTGCTTCATGTTGCCTGCCAGTTCACCCGCCGCATCGCCGGTGCCCCAGAACAAGTCCGCCCGCACTTCGCCGGTGATCGCACCGCCAGTGTCTTGCGCGGCGACGGGCCGGGCAATGGGCGAACCATCCGGCTTGGTGGTCGACAACCACAACAGGCTCCCCAGCGGGATCACCTTGCGATCCACCGCAACACTGTAGCCGGCGGTCAATGGCACGTTCAGCGAACCGCGCGGGCCTTCGTTGCTGTCAGGGCGGGCGCTGAAGAACACGTAGCTGGGGTTGCTCGCCAGCAGTTCCGGGATGCGCTGCGGATGCGCCTTGGCCCAGGCGCTGATGGCGCCCATGGTCACGTCGTCCTTTTTCAATTCGCCTTGCTCAACCAGCCAGCGACCGATGGGCCGGTAAGGGTAGCCGTTCTGGTCGCCGTAACCGACGCGTAGTTGGCGACCGCCCGCCAGTTGAATGCGGCCCGAGCCCTGGATCTGCAGGAATTGCAGGTCCATCGGGTTGGTCAGCCAGGCAATCGGCTTGGCCGTGGACCCCTTGCCGTTGATAGCGCTGGCGTCGTCGTAGGGCTTGAGTACCCGACCTTCCAGGCGACCTCGCAGGCGCTTGCCCTTGAGTTCCGGGTAGATGGATTCCAGGTTGACGATGATGAGGTCATCCGGGACGCCGTACACCGGCACATTGGCGGTGGCGGTTTTGGTCAGGCTGCCGGGGTAGACCGGTTCGTAGTAGCCAGTGATCAAGCCGTTCGGGGTGTTGTCGGCCGAACGCAGGCCGTACACATCCAGGCGTTCTTTCAGAAACCCGCGAATCGCCACGGCGTTGCCGGGCACAGTCGACGCCGCGGCGCAGGTAGCGCCCCATACCGGGTCGGCCTTGAGACGTTGGCAGGCGCTGCGCCAGGACTCGAAACCGGCCAGCAGGTCGGCGTCGGAGACCGTCGGCAGCGAGTCCCACGGCGCGCTCACATAGGTGGCGACGGCATGGGGTTTGACGATTTCATCTTTGGCCGCATCCTTACCGCTGTCGCAGCCGGCCAGCAGCGCGATCATCGGCAGAGCCCACGCCAGGCGGCGACTCCAGAGTTTCGAGGTGACATTCATACAAACGATTCCTGAAGCGATTGCCCGCCGTTTCATGTGTGCGAGCAACCCTCATTATTAATAGGGCTATTGGTCTTTGCGGGCGGGGCGAGGATACTGGCCGCCGTTTCCCGTGACCTTGAAGCCACCATGACTTTTAAACGACTGACTGTTCTATTGCTGGCCTGCCTCACCCTTTGCGCCTGTGGTGGCGTGGATCCGAATTCGCCCCTGGGCCAGCGCAAGGCAATCTTCAAGCAAATGCTCAAGACTGGCGAAGACCTGGGCGGCATGCTGCGTGGGCGTATCCCGTTCGACGGCGCTAGATTTGCCGAAGGTGCGGTGAAGCTCGATGCGTTGTCCCATGAGCCGTGGAAACATTTCCCGAGTGTTCGTGAAGGCGGCCACACCAGCGCCAAGGACGATGTGTGGCAGCAGCAGGCCCGTTTTCAGCAACTGGCCCGCAACCTGGAAGCGGCCACCGCTGAATTGGTGACGGCCAGCCAGGTGCAACCTTATACGGTCAGCAACCTGGGGCCCGCAGTGCAGAAGGTCGAAGATGCCTGCAGCGCCTGCCATAAACAGTTCCGGGACCACTGATCGGGTTTACTTGTCGAGCTCTTCCACCGCGTCTTGCAGGTCCTTGCGGGATTGGGCGAGCTTTTCCTTGCGCTTGTTGATCTTGTCCGCGTCACCCTTCTTCATGGCCTTGTCGAGGTCGGCCTGGCGGCGGCTGACTTCATGCTTGGCGTCGAGCACCTTGTTTTCCCGCTCTTTCTTCAGCGAAGCATCGGTGCAGTTGGCGGTGACTTCACCCAGGGCTTTTTCCAGGCCGGCCTGTTGTGCGCTGTTGCCATGGGCCTTGGCCTGTTCGATCTGGGTCGTGATGTCCTGGCGCTTGGCGGCGCAGCCGGTGAGTGGTGGCGCTTCTTCCGCGGCCAATAGTGGCGTGGTCAGGAAGCTTGTCAGCAGGGCAAAGGGGGCTAGAAATTTCATGTGGGGCTCCAGGGGCGCAATCTGATGGCCGGATAGGGTTCAAAAACCCTCTATCCCGGCCACGCGTAAGGTGTCAGCCAAGGCCTGTACCTGCGGGTCGTGAAAAAAGGCGCTCAGTTGCGCCGCGCGACCCGGGCCGATGCCATCGATGGCCAGCCAGGCTTGGGTATCTCGGGCGACCAGCGTTTGCCAGTCACCGTCCAGGTTGTTGCGTGCCGCCGGGGGGACGCCCAGCGCTTTGAGCCATTGTGCAAAGGGGCGTCGCCGGGCGCTGTCGAGGCTCTTGATCAAGCGCGCGCGGCTGCGATCACCGAAGCCATCAATGTTAGCAAGCTCTGCCGCATCAAGGGTTAACCAATCGAGGAAGCCAGCGATTAGACCGGCCTGAATCAATACGTTCCAGGTCTCGCGACCTATATAGGGCAATGCCAGGCCTTGCGGCCCGCTCAACCAGGCGAGGCGGGCCAGTAACTGCTCTTCGCAGCCTGGGTCCAGTTGCCAGCAACTGAGGGCGTGGAAGTTCGAGGCGTTCGGGGCTTGCACATCGACCCTGGTCGGATTGCGCAGAATCACTTCGTCCAGCCGTGGAATAACTTGCCCCGCGAGACTGATGGACACCTGGTCGCCGGGGCGGATATCCAGTGTTTGCCAGCGTTTCACCGAACCGGCACTGACCCGGCTGATCAGCCGGTCGTCCAGCCGTACAGGTTCCAGTTCCAGCATGGGCGTGATGCGCCCCGTGCGGCCGATCTTGAACGTTACGTTCTGCACCAGGGCCAGGGCACTGGCTGTCGGGTACTTCCAGGCGACCGCCCAGTAAGGCGTGCCGACCTGCCAGCGCTGTGCGCGTGCGCGTTGTGCCTGGTGCAGCACCACGCCATCGCTGGCGAAAGGCAAGGGATGGTTGTACCAGTAGGTGCGCCAATGCGCGGCTTGAGTCATGCCCTGAATGGGTTGGCTGTAGCGCTGGGTATCGGTGAAGCCCCAGCGGGTCAGGCTGGCCAGGCGCTCGGTGAATTCGTCCGGCCCGTCAGGCCAGGCCCAGACGAACAGACCTATCCGCGCCGCGTCGGCATCGCCCAGGGTTCGACGGTTCATCAGCCCGGCCACTTTGCTTCGGGCATTGAGCCCGCCCTGTGCCGATTGCACATGGTCGTCCAGGCGCCAATAAAGCTCGCCTTGCAGCACCAGGTCGATGGGTTCCGGCAGTTGCTGGACGATAGCCGGGATCCGCCGTGCGGAGGCTGACCAGTCATGCCCCAGCTCACCATCGCCCCGACTGATCACCTGATGCAGGTTGCCCTTGCGATAGACCAGCGTCACGGCGACGCCGTCGACCTTGGGTTGAATCCAGACCGCCTGGCGCGTACCCAGCCATGATTCGACGGCGTTTTCGTCCGGCAGTTTTTCCAGTCCGGTATGCACGACCGGATGGCGTAGGGTGCCTCGCGAACTGGCCAGCGGGTTGTTGGCTGGCGTGGTGACTTGCGGGGAGCAGTGCTGCCAGCCTGCAAGGCGTTGGCGAGCCTGGTCGTATAGCTCGTCATTGACGGAGGATTGGCCTAGCCGGTGGTAACTGTCATCCCACTGGCGGATCTGTTCGGCGAGGACCCGGACCTGTAATTGCACATCGTCAGGGCATTCTTGCGCCCAGGCCATGAACGCAGCGGAGCAGAGTAAAAGAGTGACCAGCAAACGCATCATGAGCATCCTTGCCCGAAAAGGACGCACAGCCTAAGTGATCCGCCCGGTGATAAAAAAGCCCCGACAGTGCGGGGCTTTTTACCGGGTGTTTCCGTTTACTTGAACAGGCCGCCCAAGGCTTTTACGGCGTCGTTCTTGTCGGCCTTGGCTTCCTGGGTTTGTTGCTTGGCGTCGGCCTTGGCCTGGGTTTGCGCCAATTTGTTGCAACCTTTGTTGACCTGCTCCTGAGCGGCTTTGAAGGCTTTCACCGACAGGGCATCGTTCTTGGCTTCGGCGGCGTCGATCTTGGTTTGCAGGTCTTTGGCGTGCTGCTGACAGTCGCCGGAGTTGCCGCCACCCAGTTGGGCGCTCAAGGCGCCACCCAGTGCGCTCAGGTCGGCGGTGTGGGCCGGCAGGGCATACAGGCTGAGCAGAAGAGCGACGGGGGCGAGCGTGGAGATGCGCATGAAAAACCTCAATGTTCGATTGCCTGCGCACGTGTCTGCCCCGGGCTGACGCAGGGCAATATCCAGATAAGGTGAGGGGCCCGGGAGGGCGCGGATTCTAGTGGGCCATCATGGGTGCCGCAAGGTTTGGATCCAAAAATCGTGAAGTCCGTCCCGCAAACTTCCAGGCAATAAAAAGCCCCGCCGGGAAATCCCGGCGGGGCTCTGTTTGCCGTAGGCGATTACAGACCGGCGGCGGTGCGCAGGTCGTTGGCGCGGTCGGTTTTTTCCCAGGTGAACGTCGTGAAGGTGTCGTCGCCGACGGTCTTCTGCGCAGGGGTACGACCGAAGTGACCGTAGGCTGCGGTGTCCTGGTACATCGGGTGCAGCAGGTCGAGCATGGTGGTGATCGCGTAAGGGCGCAGGTCGAAGATCTCGCGCACCAGCTTGATGATCTTGTCGTCGCTGATCTTGCCGGTGCCGAAGGTGTTCAGCGAGATCGACGTAGGCTGGGCCACGCCGATGGCGTAGGACACCTGAATCTCGCAGCGTTCGGCCAGGCCGGCGGCAACGATGTTCTTGGCCACGTAACGACCGGCGTAAGCTGCCGAGCGGTCAACCTTGGACGGGTCTTTGCCCGAGAACGCGCCACCGCCATGACGGGCCATGCCGCCGTAGCTGTCGACGATGATCTTGCGACCGGTCAGGCCACAGTCGCCCACGGGGCCGCCGATGATGAACTGACCGGTCGGGTTGATGTGGAACTGGGTGTCCTTGGTCAGCAGTTCGGCCGGCAGCACGTGCTTGACGATCAGCTCCATCACGCCTTCGCGCAGGTCGGCGTAGGGCACATCGGGGTTGTGCTGGGTCGACAGGACGACCGCGTCGATGCCGACCACTTTGCCGCCTTCATAGCGGCAGGTCACCTGGGACTTGGCATCCGGGCGCAGCCACGGCAGCAGGCCGGATTTACGGGCTTCGGCCTGACGTTGCACCAGTTGGTGCGAGAAAGTGATCGGCGCCGGCATCAGCACGTCGGTTTCGTTGCTGGCGTAGCCGAACATCAGGCCCTGGTCGCCGGCGCCCTGGTCTTCCGGCTTGGCGCGGTCGACACCCTGGTTGATGTCCGGGGACTGCTTGCCGATGATGTTCATCACGCCGCAGGTTGCGCCGTCGAAGCCCACGTCGGAGCTGGTGTAGCCGATGTCGGTGATCACGTCACGAACGATCTGCTCCAGGTCAACCCAGGCCGAAGTGGTCACTTCGCCCGCGATGATCGCCACACCGGTTTTCACCAGGGTCTCGCACGCCACCCGGGCGAACTTGTCTTCAGCAATGATGGCGTCCAGCACCGCATCAGAAATCTGGTCGGCGATTTTGTCCGGATGCCCTTCAGACACGGACTCGGAGGTGAAAAGGGAGTATTCGCTCATCTCGATGTTTTCCTGATATTTACCGATGGTGAGTGTCGCCAGCCGGTCGCTGAAAGTGGCGGACCTGAATCTGGAAACCATTACGTAAACCTACATAGAGGCTTTCCCCGGGAGCCAGTCCCGCAGCGGTGGCCCAACGGGCCAGATCGTCCTGTTCAAACCCCAGCCAGAGATCACCGCAGGCCTCCTTGGCCCAACTCTGGTTGTGGCTGCATAAATCCGTCACCAGCAGGCTGCCGCCGGGGTGAAGCAACCCGGCCATTTGCTTGAGGGCGTCGGCTGGAGCAGCAAAATGATGCAGGACCATGTTCAGTACCACGCAATCGGTGCGCAGGCTGGTGTCTTTCAGCGCGTCGGCCAATTGCAGAGTGACGTTGCCCAAGGCTTCGCGTTCGCACAGTTGGCGTGCCAGTTCGAGCATTGCCGGGCTGTTGTCGAGCGCCGTGACCTGATGGAAGCGGCGCGCCAGGTCGGGCAGGAAACCGCCATCCCCGGGGCCGACTTCCACTGCCGTGGCTTCATCGCTGAAGCTCAGCTTGTCCAGCAGGGCCAGCACGCTGTCGCGGTATTGGGACAAGCCGGCAATCAGGTCTTGCTGGGCGCGGAATTTCTCCGCAACCCGTGAGAAAAAGTCCTGGCTGGCCGCCGCACGCTGTCCGTGGACCTGGCCGATGCGCGCTTGCACCTCGGTCGGCAGGCTCAGTTCATCCACCTCGTCGAGCAGGGCGGCGTGTAGCTTGCCGCCAAGCAGATCGGTGTGGGGCAGGGCACGGCGGTAGAAAATCGCATTGCCTTCACGGCGAGTGGCCACCAGATCGGCCTGGGCCAGGACCTTCAAGTGGTGGCTCATGCCGGACTGGCCGATGGCGAAGATCTGCGCCAGTTCCAGTACGCCGAAGGAGTCGTTGGTCAGCGCGCGCAATACGTTCAGACGCAACGGATCGCCGGCGGCCTTGCACAAGGCTGCCAGTTCTTCACTGTCGTCGGATCGCAGAGAGGGCGCGGATATATTCATAAGGCCAGCAGTCTAGTGACGGGTTCGAGTCCCTGCAAGATCAATATCAAAAAGTTTTGATATTGATCGATAAGTGGCGGTTATAAGCAGTCGCGATAACGTCTGGACGAACCAGTGACCGGTTTCTGCAGTGCATTGCGCGGCAAACCGCAGGAAAAACACCTTGAAGTGACTATCTGTCATTGCCCGCAGGCGGTGGCTGAGGGAAAATGCCGGTCCTTTTTTCCGTTTCTTTTCAGCAGACCCCAGGAGATCAGCGATGCCCAGCCGTCGTGAGCGTGCCAACGCCATTCGTGCCCTCAGCATGGATGCCGTGCAAAAAGCCAACAGCGGCCATCCCGGTGCCCCGATGGGCATGGCGGATATCGCCGAGGTACTTTGGCGTGACTACCTGAAACACAACCCGAGCAACCCATCGTTCGCCGACCGTGACCGCTTCGTGCTGTCCAACGGCCACGGTTCGATGCTGATCTACTCGCTGCTGCACCTGACCGGCTACGACGTCACCATCGACGACCTCAAGAGCTTCCGCCAGTTGCACAGCCGCACCCCGGGCCACCCGGAATTCGGTTACACCCCGGGCGTCGAGACCACCACCGGTCCGCTGGGTCAGGGCCTGGCCAACGCCGTCGGTTTCGCGCTGGCTGAAAAAGTGCTGGGCGCGCAGTTCAACCGCCCTGGCCACGACATCGTCGATCACCACACCTACGTGTTCCTGGGTGATGGCTGCATGATGGAAGGCATTTCCCACGAAGTCGCTTCCCTGGCCGGTACCCTGGGCCTGGGCAAGCTGATCGCCTTCTACGATGACAACGGCATCTCCATCGACGGCGAAGTCGAAGGCTGGTTCACCGATGACACCCCGAAGCGTTTCGAAGCCTACAACTGGCAGGTGATCCGCAACGTCGACGGCCACGACCCGGAAGAAATCAAGACCGCCATCGACACCGCCCGCAAGAGCGCGCAGCCGACCCTGATCTGCTGCAAGACCACCATCGGTTTCGGTTCGCCGAACAAGCAGGGCAAAGAAGACTGCCACGGCGCTCCATTGGGTGACGCGGAAATCGCCCTGACCCGCGAAGCCCTGAAGTGGAACCATGGCCCGTTCGAAATTCCGGCCGACATCGCCGCCGAATGGGATGCGAAAGAAAAAGGCCTGGCGACCGAAGCCGAGTGGGACCAGCGTTTCGCGGCCTACTCCGCCGAATTCCCGGAGCTGGCCAACGAGCTGGTACGCCGCCTGGCTGGCGACCTGCCTGCCGACTTCTCGGAAAAGGCCTCGGCCTACATCGCTGAAGTCGCGGCCAAGGGCGAAACCATCGCCAGCCGTAAAGCCAGCCAGAACACCCTGAACGCGTTCGGCCCGCTGTTGCCGGAAGTGCTGGGCGGTTCGGCTGACCTGGCCGGTTCCAACCTGACCCTGTGGAAAGGCTGCAAAGGCGTTTCGGCTGAAGACGCCAGTGGCAACTACATGTACTACGGCGTACGTGAGTTCGGCATGAGCGCCATCATGAATGGCGTTGCCTTGCACGGTGGCCTGGTGCCTTACGGCGCGACCTTCCTGATGTTCATGGAGTACGCGCGCAACGCCGTGCGCATGGCCGCGCTGATGAAGAAGCGCGTGATCCATGTGTACACCCACGACTCCATCGGCCTGGGCGAAGACGGCCCGACACACCAGCCGGTCGAGCAACTGACCAGCCTGCGCACCACGCCGAACCTGGACACCTGGCGCCCCGCCGACGCGGTGGAATCCGCCGTGGCCTGGAAACACGCCATCGAGCGCAAGGACGGCCCTTCGGCGCTGATCTTCTCGCGTCAGAACCTGCAGCATCAGGTGCGCACCGACGCGCAGATCGCCGACATCAGCCGTGGTGGTTATGTGCTCAAGGACTGCGCCGGCGAGCCGGAGCTGATCCTGATCTCTACCGGTTCCGAAGTGGGCCTGACCGTTCAGGCGTACGAGAAACTGACCGAGCAAGGCCGCAAGGTGCGTGTGGTTTCCATGCCGTGCACCAGCGTGTTCGAAGCCCAGGACGCCGGCTACAAGCAATCGGTGCTGCCGTTGCAGGTCAGCGCGCGTATCGCCATCGAAGCGGCTCACGCCGACTACTGGTACAAGTACGTGGGCCTGGAAGGTCGTGTGATCGGCATGACCACCTATGGTGAGTCGGCACCGGCGGCGGCGTTGTTCGAAGAGTTCGGTTTCACCCTGGACAACATCCTGGGTCAGGCTGAAGAGCTGCTGGAAGACTAAGTCAGTCTGCGTTGTTTGAACTGGCGCTATCGCGGGCAAGCCCGCTCCCACATTTGGATCGCGGTCTAATGTG
>NZ_JBSVWB010000059.1:0-37479 GCF_054071795.1 Pseudomonas sp. SDO5271_S396 | reverse complement strand
CGACAAGCCAGCTCCCACATTGGATCTCTATTATTGGCAAGACAGTGCCCGGCGCGATGGCCCTGCTGACAGCGTTTTTCCAGCCACCACCAATCTCCTGTGGGAGCTGGCTTGCCTGCGAAAGCGATGCGGCGACCCGACAAGGCGCATTGTCCCCTCTGAACTGACAGCCCTGCGGTAGATGCCGGTCAGGCATTTCACGGCTACAATGCGCGCCTCGACCGTGACAAGCCTGACTAAAAAAACTATGTCCTTGCCCAAGCATCACCTGGAATTGCTCAGCCCTGCCCGCGATGTCGCCATCGCGCGCGAGGCTATCCTGCATGGCGCCGACGCCGTGTACATTGGCGGCCCAAGCTTCGGCGCGCGCCATAACGCCTGTAACGACGTGAGTGATATCGCGTCTCTGGTGGAGTTCGCCCGCCGTTACCACGCGCGCGTGTTCACCACCATCAACACCATTTTGCATGACAACGAGCTGGAGCCAGCGCGCAAGCTGATCCATGAGCTCTACGACGCCGGTGTCGACGCGCTGATCGTGCAGGATCTGGGCGTGATGGAGCTGGATATTCCGCCCATCGAGCTGCATGCCAGCACCCAGACCGACATCCGCACCCTGGCCCGTGCCAAGTTTCTCGACCAGGCCGGTTTCTCGCAGCTGGTATTGGCCCGCGAGCTGAACCTGCAAGAGATCCGCACCATCGCCGAGCAGACCGATGCCGCCATCGAGTTCTTTATCCACGGCGCGCTGTGTGTGGCGTTCTCCGGGCAGTGCAACATCTCCCACGCGCAGAACGGTCGCAGCGCCAACCGGGGCGACTGCTCCCAGGCCTGCCGCCTGCCCTACACCTTGAAAGACGATCAGGGCCGCGTCGTAGCCTTCGAAAAACACCTGCTGTCGATGAAAGACAACAACCAGAGCGCCAACCTCCGCGCGCTTGTCGAAGCCGGCGTGCGGTCGTTCAAGATCGAAGGTCGCTACAAGGACATGGGCTATGTGAAGAACATCACCGCCTACTACCGCCAGCGCCTCGACGACATCCTGGAGGACCGCCCGGACCTGGCCCGCGCGTCCAGCGGGCGTACCGCGCACTTCTTCCTGCCCGACCCGGAAAAGACCTTTCACCGTGGCAGCACCGACTATTTCGTCACCGACCGCAAGATCGACATCGGCGCCTTCGACACCCCGACTTTCACCGGCCTGCCGGTGGGTGTGGTGGAGAAAGCCGGCAAGCGCGACCTGCAAGTCGTCACCCATGAGCCGCTGTCCAATGGCGATGGCCTGAACGTGCTGATCAAGCGCGAAGTCGTGGGTTTTCGCGCCAACATCGCCGAGCCCAAAGGCGAGTTCGAAGAAGACGGTCAGAAACGCTACCGCTACCGCGTCGAGCCGAACGAAATGCCGGCAGGCCTGCACCAGCTGCGCCCCAACCACGCGCTGAATCGCAACCTGGACCATAACTGGCAACAGGCGCTGCTCAAGACTTCGTCCGAACGCCGTATCGGCCTGACCTGGGTGGCGCGCCTGCGCGAAGACCAGTTGGACGTGACCGCCACCAGCGAAGAAGGCATCAGCGCCAGCGTCGCCCTGCCCGGCCCGTTCGGCGTGGCCAACAAACCGGAGCAGGCGCTGGACACCCTGCGCGACCTGCTCGGCCAACTGGGCACCACCGAATACCACGCCACCGACATCCGGCTGGATGCGCCGCAGGCGTTCTTCATCCCCAACTCGCAACTCAAGGCGTTGCGCCGCGAAGTGATCGAAGCGCTGACCGCTGCGCGCGTTGCAGCGCATCCGCGCGGTGGCCGCAAAGCCGAAACCACGCCACCGCCGGTGTACCCGGAGGCGCATCTGTCGTTCCTGGCCAACGTGTATAACCAGAAGGCTCGCGACTTCTACCACCGCCACGGGGTGAAGCTGATCGACGCCGCCTTCGAAGCCCACGAAGAAACCGGCGAAGTGCCGGTGATGATCACCAAGCACTGCCTGCGTTTCTCGTTCAACCTGTGTCCCAAACAGGCCAAGGGTGTAACGGGCGTGCGCACCAAGGTCGCACCGATGCAGTTGATCCACGGCGATGAAGTGCTGACCCTGAAGTTCGACTGCAAACCCTGCGAAATGCATGTGGTGGGCAAGATCAAGGGCCATATCCTCGGCCTGCCGCAGCCAGGCAGCACGGTGGAGCATTTCAACCCGGAAAATATCATTTTCCAGGGCACGCACTGACGTTCAGGGAGCGGGGCCACCACCAGCCCCGCTGCAACCCGGCGGCTGCCAGCAGAATCGCCGTCACCCCCAGCCATTGCAGCCAACCCAGTTGGTGACCGAAAGCGATCCAGTCGACGAAGATCGCCGCAATCGGGTAGATGAACGACAGTGCGCCGGTCAGGGCCGTCGGCAGTTTCTGGATCGCGCCGTAGAGCAACACATACATCAAGCCGGTGTGCACCACGCCGAGTGTCACCACCGCCGCCCAGGCGGTGGGCGCGGCAGGCAAACCGTTCCAGGGCACCCAGGGCGCGAGCAGCACAGCCCCGCTCGCAACCTGGATCAACGCCATCAAATGCGGCGGTACCGTCTTCAAGCGCTTGATGATCAATGCGGCAACCGCATACAAGAACGCAGCGCCCAACGCCAGCCCGATCCCCGCCAGATAACCTTCACCACGCGGCGAATCACCGTGGGCCGTCACGATCGCCAACATGCCGAGGAACGCCACGCTCAACCACGCGAGCTTCTGCACGGTGATCTTCTCGCCCAGAAATACCGCCGCCAGCATGACCAACATGAACGGCTGCACGTTGTACACCGCCGTGCTGATGGCGATGGACGCATGGGAATAGGACTCGAACAACAGCAGCCAATTGCCGACGATGGCCACGCCGCTGAGCATCGCCAGGCCCAATGAAGTCCGGCTCAGCAAGTCCCGGCGCAGGTAACCCAGCCAGGCGCACACCAGCAGCAAGGCCAGTGCACCGATGACGCAGCGCCAGAACACCACTTCGAGCACCGACACGCCAGACACCAGCACAAACCAGCCAATGGTGCCCGAGATCAGCATGGAGGCGATCATTTCCCACGAACCACGACGGATAGATGTGTCCACGATTGAAGCTCCTCAAATGAGGCTCCAGTATGGCAATCTGATCGGCAGCGGCTCCAGCGCCTAAACAAGGCCAGCTCGCCAATTGACCTTTATTAATTAGGCAAACACCATGATCGACACCATCGACCAGCAACTGATCGCCGCCCTGATGGACGACTCGCGCCTCTCCCTCAAAGCCCTCGCCGGGATCACCGGGCTGTCTTCGCCCAGCGTCGGCGAGCGCCTGCGCCGCCTGGAGGAACGTGGCGTACTGACCCACCACACCGTCGACATCGACCCCACGCATTTCGGTTACCTGCTGCAAGCCATCGTGCGCATTCGCCCTCTGCCCGGCAAATTGCAGGAAGTGGAACGGCAGATCCAGGCGATTCCCGAGTTCACCGAATGCGACAAGGTCACCGGTGACGACTGTTTTATCGCACGCCTGCATGTGCGCACCATGGAGCATCTGGACAGCCTGCTCGACCGGCTCAATGTGTATGCCGAAACCAATACGGCGATCGTCAAGAAAACCCCGGTGAAACGGCGTTTGCCGCCGCTGGGGGATTAATGACTTGAAGTCACCTTTGCAATGACAGCATGGCTATTTTTGCAGCATTCACCGGTGTTTAAGCTGGGCCTCACTTACAGCAACCACAGGCGTGAACACCATGTATGTCATCACCGGAATCACTGGCAAAGTCGGCGGGGCACTGGCGCGTGAACTGCTCAAGCAAGGCCAAGCCGTACGCGGCGTGGTACGCAATGCGGCCAAAGGCGAAGACTGGAAGAAACTCGGCTGCGAGATTGCGATTGCCGACATGACCGACGCACCGGCACTGACCGAAGCCTTCAAGGGCGCTACCGCGGTGTTTATCCTGCCGCCACCGTGCTTCGACCCCCAGCCGGGCTTCCCCGAGGCCCAGGCGGAAATCGCCGCCATCGTCGAAGCCCTGAAAGCCGCTGCACCGCCCAAAGTGTTGTGCCTGTCGACCATCGGCGCCCAGGCCACACAGGTGAACCTGCTGACCACCCGCACGATGATGGAACAGGCCTTGAGCGACCTGGACCTGCCGGTGACCTTTCTGCGCCCGGGCTGGTTCATGGAGAACTCGCTGTATGACCTGATTGCCGCCCGCGAGAGCGGTGTGATCAACAGCTTCCTGCAACCGCTGGACAAGGCCGTGCCGATGATCGCCACGGCGGATATCGGCCTGCTCGGCGCCCAACTGATCCAGCAACACTGGAGCGGTCGCCGCGTGGTGGAACTGGAAGGCCCGCAACGCGTGAGCCCCAACGACCTGGCGCTGGCCCTTACGCAGGTGCTGGGGCGCGGCGTCACCGCGCATGTCGTGCCGCGTGACACCTGGGAGCCGCTGTTTCGCGAACAAGGCGCGCAAAACCCGATGCCCCGTATTCGCATGATCGACGGTTTCAACGAGGAATGGATTTGCTTCGAGCATGACCGGGTGTTGAAGGGGCAGACGTCGTTGATCACCGTTTTGCGGGAACTGGCGGCGGCTACCGCCTGACGTATCGAGGTGAACCAACCTGTTGTGGCGAGCGGATTTGCCCGCTCGTCACCGTTTGGGGCAACACGCCCTTCAGTCGTGCAACGCGGTGGCCGCGCCCAACAACCCCTGAAACTTGCGATAACGGGTTTCCAGCACCGGTTGTTGCGCCGGGTCTGGCCGGTAGCGTGCCTTGACCGGCATGCCCGCCGGCAATAACGACGTGCCTTGCCCGATCGCCAGGAGCCCCAGCTTGGCCGCGCCGATGCAGGCGCTCAATTCACTGCCGTCCAGGGTAAAGATTTCACGCTGGAGGATATTGGCCAGCAACTGCGCCCAATATTCACTGCGCGCACCGCCGCCCACCAATGCGCAAGCGCCGACCCTGGCGCCGGCCGACTCTACCGCATTCAACGCATCCAGCAGCCCGAACCCGACCCCCTCCATCACCGCATACCCCAGCCTCGCCGGCGTGCAGTCGTGGCCAAGGTTCATGAAGCCGCCCCGCAGCAGGGGGTCGTTGTGCGGCGTACGTTCACCAGCCAGGTAGGGCAGAAACAGCGGGGTTGAAAGCGGCACCGTCTGCGTGATGGGCAACTGCGCTTGCACCTGGTCCAGCAGCGTCTGTTCATCCAGCGTGCCGGTCAGCCGCGTCACCCAGCGCAGGCAACTGGCCCCGGCCAGCATGGCCCCCATGGTGTACCAACGTCCCGGTAACGCATGGCAAAAGCTGTGCACGGCGCTGGCCGGGTTGCCCGCCGCCTGGTCGGTAATCGCCACAATCGCCGCGCTGGTGCCAAGGGTGATGAACGCATCGCCGGCATTCACGGCGCCGATCCCCACGGCGGCCACCGGGTTGTCGCCACCGCCGCCGGCAATCACCACGCCCTCGCCCAGCCCCCAGTCGCTACGGGCTACCGCACTGACGGCGCCGCCCTCCACCAGCCGGGGCAACTGCGCCAGTTCAAGGCCGGTAGCCTGTACCATCGGCGCGTACCACTGCCGTCGAGCCACCTCCAGCCACAGCGTACCCGCCGCGTCCGACACGTCGCTGACACGCTCGCCACTCAGGCGCAGACGCAGGTAATCCTTGGGCGACAGCACGCAATCGATCGCCTTGAACACGTCGGGCTCATGTCGCTGCAACCACTGCAGCTTGGGCGCGGTAAGCCCGGCCATGGGCAGGCTGCCGGTGGCGTCGGCAAAGCCCGCACCCAGGCTTGCCGCCTCGGCCACGGCGCGGGAGTCGTCCCACAGAATCGCCGGGTACAGCACCCGGTCATCCTCATCCAGCAGCACCGCGCCGTGCATCTGCCCCGACAAACCGATGCAGGCCACGCGGGCAAAAGCTTCATGCACACGCAATTGCGCAAGTGCTTGCAGGCAGGCCTGCCACCAGTCCTCGGGGTTCTGCTCGGACCAGCCGCTGTGCCGCCGCATCACGTCGAGGTGCACGCCGGTGCGCGCCAGTACGGTGCCGCTGGCGTCCATCAGGATGGCCTTGAGTTCCGAAGTGCCGAGATCAATACCGAGGGAAACAGGAAGGCTCATACGTGTGTCATTCCAATCAGAGACAGCCACATGAATTACGCAGTTGCAGGGTGGGCGCCAGACGCACGCTCCGGGTCGGTGCGTCGGGCGTGGTCATGCGTTGCAGCAGCAGGTCTACCGCCTGCGCACCCAGGGCCTTGACCGGCTGCGCGATCAGGGTGAGGCGCGGCACAAAGAAGTCCGCCCAGTCAAAATCATCGAAGCCCACCAGGGCCATCTGCGCCGGCACGTCAATACGGGCGTCGCGCAAGGCGTGCATGGCGCCCAGGGTCATCAGGTTGTTGCCAGCCATGATCGCCGTGGGCGGCTCGTTCAACGCCAGCAGTTGTGCAGTGGCTGCCCTGGCCGGCTCGCTGTTCGAACCGCCGTTGACCAGCAGTTGCGCATCGAACCCAAGGCCGGCCGCCTGCAACGCTGCGCGGTAACCGGCCACCCGTTCATCGGTCGTGCCCAGCCCCGCGCGACCGGCGATAAAGCCGATACGGCGGTGACCGTGTTCAATCAGGTGCGCGACCAAGGCCTGGGTGGACCGGGTGTTCTCCACCCCGACCTGATCGAATTGCGTGCTCATCATGCGATCCACCAGCACCGTGGGCATTTCGTTGGCGCGCAAATACTCCAGAGCGCGCGAGCCGGTGGACGGCGCCAGCAGGATGCCGTCGACGCGACGGTGATGCAGCGCGGTGACCACCCGCAGCTCCTGCTCCGGGTCGTCGTGGGTGTCGACGAACAGCATCATGTAGCCGTGCTTGGCGCACTCGGTTTCGATTGCGTGCACCGTTTCGCTGAAGTAGTGGTTGGACAGTGCCGAGATCGCCACGCCAATGGTGTTGGTGCTCGACCGGGCCAACGAGCGCGCCAGGGTGTTGGGGATATACCCCAGCTCCTGAATCGCCCGCTGGACCGCCTGCACCGTGGCCGGGCTGACCTTGCGGGTGCCGTTCAACACGTGGGAGACGGTCGAGGTCGACACGCCCGCCCTGCTTGCCACGTCATCCATGGTGACCACGATACGGCTCCCCTTCCCTTCAACGGATCAATGTTTGCTCGACCAACCGGTGTAGGTGCCCACGTTGTCCCGGGTGATCAGTTTTGGCGTGAGCAGGGTAACCGCTTCGGCCGGGGCTTTGTCATTGAGAATGTCATTGCCGACGTTCACCGCAGTCTGGGCCATGGCCCACGGGTCCTGGCTGGAAGACGCCTGGATCTGCGACTCGCTCTTCAGCGCATTCTCGATGTCCGGCGCGCCGTCCACCGACGTGATGATGATGCCGCTGCGTTTAAGCTGCCTGGCCGCCAGGTCACTGCCAATGGCTTGCGGGTCGTTGATCGCGAACAGGCCGTCGATTTTCGGGAAGCGTGTGAGGTAGCCCTGCATCACATTCAGGCCGCCTTCGCGCGAGCCTTTGCCGTCCTGATCATCGGACAGCACCTTGATCTCCGGCGCGGCGGCCAGCGCCGCCTTGCAACCTTTGACGCGGTCGGTCACGGCGGTGACTTGCGGGCCGTTCTGAATGATCACATTGCCCTTGCCCGACAGCTTGTCCACCAGGAACTGGCAAGCCAGCTTGCCGGCTTCGACGTTGTCGGTCTGCACGGTGGCGTTCACGCCCTTGGCGTCCACGTCCACGGCGACGACTACAATGCCGGCGTCACGCGCTTTCTTGATCGCCGAGGCCATGGCGGACGGGTCCACGGCGTTGAGCAGAATCAGATCGACCTTGGACGAAATGAAGTTGTCGATCTGCGAAAACTGCTTGCTCAGGTCATAGTCGGCCGATACCGAAGTGACCTTGACGTTGGGGTTCAGCTCCTTGGCCCGGGCGGTCGCGCCATCGGCCAGGGTCACGAAATACGGGTTGCCCAGGGAGCCCATGCTGATGCCGAGGGCCTTGAGTTCACGGGCTTCGACGGTTTGGGCCATCAGGGCAGCCAGGGCAATGACGGGAAAGAGGCGTTTGACGTTCATGCGGGTCTCTCTTGTGATTGTTGTTTGAGTGAAATCAGGTGCGCGCGCCGGACTGGCGATAACGATCCAGCGCCACCGCGCCGATGATCACGATGCCCTTGATGATGTACTGCCAGATGTCCGAGACACCCAGCAGCACCAGGCCGTTGGTGAGCACGGCGATGATCAGTGCCCCGATCAGCGTGCCGCCGATGGTGCCGACGCCGCCGGTAAAACTGGTGCCGCCGAGGATCACTGCGGCAATCGCATCCAGCTCGTAGGATTGCCCCAGTTGCAGGCCGTTGGCGGCAAACAGGCGCGAGGCGCTCATCACCGCGCCGAGCCCGGCCAGCGCGCCGGACATGGCGTAGACGAACAGCAGCACCTTCCACACCTTGATGCCCGACAGCCGCGCGGCCTCCGGGTTGCCGCCCACCGAGTAGATCTGCACGCCCATCACCGTGCGCCGCAGGATGAACCACGACAGCAGCACCACCGCCACGGCGATCACCACCAGCCAGGGCACGCCGAGGATCGAGTCATTGCCGATAAACGCAAACGGCAGGTCCGGGTTGAATACGGTCTTGTCATCGGCCAACAGCCGCGCCAGGCCGCGCATGGCCGTCAGCGCGCCGAGGGTGACGATAAACGGCGGCAGGCGCATAAAGGCGATCAGGCCACCGTTGACCAACCCCAGCAGCAAGCCGAAGCCGATGCCGGCAGCAATCCCGAACATCCCGAACTGCGGCGACAGCGAAACCTGCAATGCCACCACCGCCGACGCCGCCAGGATTGCGCCCACCGACAGGTCGATGCCCGCCGTGAGGATCACAAACGTCATGCCTGCCGCCAGCACCACGTTGACCGAGGCCTGCTGGGTGATGATCGACAGGTTCTGCACCGTCAGGAAGTTCTCGCTGGCCAGGGCGAAGCCCACCAGCAGCAAGACCAGCACCGGCAACATGCCGACCGTGCGCATCAGCTCGCGAGCGCGTTCAGCCTTGCCCGTTGTTGCAACCTTCAACTCAGCCATTGGCAGCCACCTGATCGCCACCGGTGGCGAGGTCGATAATACGTTCCTGGGAGATGACGTGGCCCGAGGCCCCGCCGACTTCGGCCACCAACCGGCCTTCACGCATGATCAGCACGCGGTCGCAGGTGCCGATGATTTCCGGCAACTCGCTGGAGATCACCACTACGCCCACGCCGGCCTCGGCCAGTTGATTGATGATGCGGTAGATCTCGGACTTGGAGCCGATGTCCACGCCGCGCGTGGGCTCATCGAGAATCAGCACATGGGGCTTGACCTCCAACAGCCGCGCCAACAGCACCTTTTGCTGATTGCCGCCCGACAACGCCCCGACATTGACCTTGCCCGACGCCACGCGAATCGACAGCGACTTGATCGCGTCGCTGGCGCGCCGTGCGCCCTGGGCACGGTCAAGCACGCCACCGGCGCGGGCGTCCGGCACGCAGGCGCACACATTGATGTTGTCGGCCACGCTCATGTCCAGAAACAGGCCCTGGGCCTTGCGGTCTTCGGTGAGATACACGACGCCGGCACGAATCGCATCGGCCGGGGTGCGCAATTGAGTCACTGTTTTACCGACGACTTCCAGGGTGCCACTGGTGCGCGGGTCGGCAGCGAAAATCAGCCGCGCCAGCTCGGTGCGCCCGGCCCCGACCAGCCCGGCGATGCCCAGCACTTCGCCGGCATGCAGGTCGAAACTGCATTGACGCACGCGCTTGCCGTCGGCCATGTCGCGCACGCGCATCACCACATCGCCAGGGTTGTACGCGGCGTGTTCCTTCTTGTAGAAACCGGACAGGTCGCGCCCGACCATCATTTTCACCAGCACTTCGGCCGACAGTGCCTCGCGGGTCAGCTCGCCGATGTACTGGCCGTCGCGCAGTACCGACACCCGGTCCGACAGCTCGTAGATTTCCGCCATGCGATGGCTGATGTAGATGATCGCCAGGCCCTGACTGCGCAGCTGTTTGATCAGCGCAAACAGGCGATCGGTCTCGCGGGATGACAGCGGCGTGGTGGGTTCGTCCATCACCAGGAGCCTGGCGTGGGCATGCAGGGCGCGGGCGATTTCCACCAGTTGGCGCTCGGCAATCGACAGGCTGCTGACCCGCGTGGCCGGGGTGAACTCGGCGCCAAGGCGTTGCAGCACCTCGATGCAGCCGGCCTCCATGCCCTTGCGGTCGATGGTCCAGCCGCGCCGCAGTTCGCGGCCCAGGTAGATGTTCTCGGCCACGCTCAGGTTCGGGCACAGGCTCAATTCCTGATAGATCACGGCGATGCCGAGGGCTTTGGCAGTGGCAGGGTCGAAGGTGGCGACGAGCTGGCCGCCGATGCGGATTTCACCGCCGGGGTCGGCCTGATAAGCGCCGGAAAGGATTTTCATGAGGGTCGATTTGCCGGCGCCGTTCTCCCCCATCAAGGCGTGGATTTCGCCGGGGTAGACCTTCAGGCCGACACTCTTGAGCACCCGCAGACCATTGAAGGTCTTGCTGATGCCCTGCATCTCGAGCAAGGGTTCAAGGCTCATGGCTGAGCTCCAGGATTTATTGTTTTTGTAATCGAGTGTTGCCGACTCTATGCCAGATGTATTTTGCTGCGCAAGCGCTTGCGTATGCCGTTTATCGATAGATTAAACGTTTCATCTTGTGCAAAAGCCCACAACTCGCCAGCGGGCGGGCGAATCAAATGAATTTGAAAGCCATCGGAATAAAACGGCGCCCCGGGCCGTTCTGCCTGCATTCACTGGAAGACATCAGGGTGCGTCATGACTTCACCTGCAAGCGTCGTTGTTTATATCTGGTATCCCCATGGCACGAATATCGGCCATGCCGCGATGTACATCGGCGATCCCGTGATCGGCAAAATGATCGAAGTCCGTTATGACAGTTATCGCAACGACGGCGAACGTGATCGCGACCGCGCCTTTATCGAGCAGTACAACACCGCCTATGTGAGTTGGTGGCCGGAAGGCCGGGCAGCCAAGACCGAAAAACAGCCGCAGGAACGCAACCTGTTTCTGGAGTCGGATATCAGCGCCGAAGGCAGCAAACCCCACGTGGTCTACACGATCTCCGGGCTGAACCTGCAAGCGATGCAGGCCGAGTGGTACGCCATCCGCAGCAAACCCAACGCCAATTATCAGATGTTGCGCAAGAGCTGCTCGACCATCGTGATGCGTGTACTCAAGGCGGGCGGCGCGCTGGAAGAACTGCCGGCAATCAAGCGCGCGTGGTTTTCCAGCAACCTGTACATCACCCCCAAAAACATCGCGCAGATCTGTAACGAGCTGCGTGACCGGGGCCTCGCCACCAAAGCCAAGAGCGAGAACTGCCCGGAAAAAGGGGCGTTCATGTTCGGCCTTCGATAGATGCGCAGGGCCCTATCAGCAAATCAAATAGTGTGAATAAACACAGATGCCTTCCGCGCCTGCGGACGTTGGTGAATGATCCGTGGAAAACGCCTCCCACCACCCTGCAGGTCACCCCATGAATACCCGCCAGAATTTCACCTTGCTCCTTGGTCGTGCGTTGTTGGTCGCGCTGTTTCTATTCAGCGGGATCGGCAAGTTGCTGGCGCCCGAGGCGACGATCGCCTATATCGCGTCCAAAGGCGCCCCATTGCCCACCCTCGCCTACGGCATTGCGCTGACCGTCGAGTTGGGCTTGGCCACGGCCTTTTTGCTCGGTTATCGCGTGCGCCCGGTAGCGCTGGTGCTGGCCGCCTTCAGCCTGCTGACGGCGCTGATGTTCCACAACCAGTTCGGCGACAAAGGCCAGTTGCTCAACTTCCTGAAGAACCTGGCGATCGCCGGTGGTTTCTTGCAGGTTTACGTGTTCGGCGCTGGCGCGTTCAGCCTCGACCACCTGCGCGCGCAACGCCTTGCCGTGAATTGAACCGTGCGCGGCTCAGGCCGCGTCGCTGACCTCGAACAGTCCCACCAGCTTCTGCAACTTGCCGGCATTGATCCGCACCGTCTCCGCACTGCTTTGCAACACGCCGACGGTGACGCGCATCTGCTCCGAGGAATGGCTGACCTGCTTGATGGTCTTGCCGTAATCGAGGCTGCGGGCGTTGAGCTGCTGGATGATGCTGAACATGCTTTCCACCGCCTGATGCAGTTGCACGTTTTCCGAAGAGGCGTCTTCGGCCAGGCGCAGGCTGTTGTCGACGTCGGTCACACCATCGTCCATGAAACTCACCGCCTGGCGGGTTTCCCCTTGCAGGCCTTCGACCATCTGGCGGATGTCTTCTGCCGCCAGCGACGTGCGCGAGGCCAGGCTGCGCACCTCGTCCGCCACCACGGCAAACCCGCGCCCGTGTTCTCCCGCGCGGGCCGCCTCGATGGCGGCGTTGAGCGCCAACAGGTTGGTCTGTTGGGTGATGTTGCTGATCAGCCCGGTGATCGAACTGATCTGCGCCATGCGGCTGTCCAGGCGCCGCACGCTCTCCGAGGAGCGCAGCACCACGTCGCGAATCGACTGGGTGCCCGCCTGCACCTCGAGGAACTGTTCCCGCGCGCGGCTCACCACGTCATCCATGGCCTGCTTCATTTGTTCGGCGCTCACTGACGCTTGCTGGATCTCGCCCAATTGCTCCTCGACGATGATCATCATGCGGTGGGTGGCGTCGGCCACTTCATGGGACATCAGCCCCGCTTCCCGGCTGCGCCCGAGCATCGCCTGGTTGGTATTGCCCACGCTGTGGCTGGCCTTGACCACCTGGCCGACCACCGAATCCAGACGGTCGATGAAACTGTTGATCCAGCGGCTCATCTCGCCGGTTTCATCGTTGACCATACGCCCGCTGTCCAGGCGCTGGCGCAGGTTGCCCTCGCCTTCGGCGATGGTGCGGATCACCCCGGTCATTTCATTCAGGCGCGAGGCCAGGCGCTTAGGCCCCAGGTGCGCGAACACCCACGCGGCCACCGCCATGCTCGCGACTTCACAGGCATCGATCCACGGCTGGGGCAGGCTGCTGTAGTGCTGGACCAGGAAGTTGCCGGCAAACAGACCGACCATGGTCGCCAGGTACGGCTTCATCAGGCCGTGGCTCAGGGAGCGCCGGCGATAGACCTCTTCCAGGTCGGCCTCGCACATCATGCCCCACCGATCCGGCGAGCCGGGCAGCTCGAACGTCACGCCCTTGCCCACCACCGGGATATGCCGGTAATCCGAATAGCCCGGGTACGTCACAAACAGGTTGGAGCCCTTGCGGATGGTTTCGCGCACGCCGGGATGCAATTGCTGGGTAGCCGGGTCGATAAAGCGCAGTTCCAGCTCGGTGTGACGCTGAATCTGCACGGTTCTCCAGGGCGTGTGCACGCCGCTCTTGAGGTTTTCGCCATGGGTGAAGGCACCGTCTTCGAAGCGCGAGCGTGACAGGGCGATGCCGGGCTGGATCGACGGGTCGAAGCGCGACTGCACCATGAACAGGTAGTTATCGCCGGACTCGGGGTAGATATGCCCGGCTTCGCGCTGGATCAGGTCGCCCAGGATGTCGTTGGGTACCCGTCCGCACAGGCAGCCCAGCACGTGGCCTTCGCTGATCAGCGGCTGGTAGAACATCAGGGTGACTTCATCGTGAAAACGTGAGGTCGAAGGGCCGATCTGCAAGGTCAGCGGGTCGGTGTACGGGCCGTGCAGAAACGGCGCTTTCAGCCCGGCGGACAACGCCTTTGGATTGACCGTGCGCGGCGCGGCGTGTGTCCAGGTCGACGCCAGCAGGTTGCCGGTGGTATCGAGTACGAACAGTTCGGAAAAATCGCTGGCCTGGCGCAGCTTGTCCAGCAACAACCGGTTATCCGTGAGGCTCGCGTCACGGGTGAGCGCACTGCTCAACTCGCTCATATGCTCCCACTGCTCGCGGGTCCAGGTGTGCAGAAGCTTGACCCGGGTTTCTGCAATGGCTTCGAAGGTTTGCTCCATCACCGGGTACAACGCGCGATTGACCCGGCAGGACCACCCCATCGCAAGCTTGCCGGTCTTGCCCAGCCAGGGCAGCCAGGCTCTTTCGGAGGGGGATAGTTGCATTGCGTTGCTCGACAGGCTCATGGCGCTCTCCTGGAGTGATATCCAATTGCCATAATCCAAGGCAATTACCACGCCAGTTAGCTAGCTACCTACCGAATCGGGGTCAAGACCGCGTATCTAGGCGTTGCCATGCGGAAAATCGCCATAAAACAGTGCGCAATCAATGAGATGCACCAACATGTGACAGCGAAATTTCCTCACGCAAACACTCGATCAGCCCGCGCTGGGTTGCACTCAGACGTTCTGTACCGCTGATCAACGCCAGTTCCGACGGCGGCACTGCCGGCAGTTCGCTGCACACCCGATGGCTGGCCAGCACCGCGTTGCGGGGCAATAGGCTGATTCCGAGACCGGAACTCACCGCCGCCTGAATCCCGGTGAGGCTGTGGCTGCCAAAGGCCACACGCCAACCGCGCCTGGATTTGTCCAGCGCACGGGTCGCACGCTGGCGGTAGATGCAGCCCTGGGGAAACAGCGCCAGCGGCAGGGTTTCGGTGTGCAGGTCCTGGTCCTGCCCGCTGACCCATACCAGCGGTTCCGGCCAACTGGCGTGGCAGTCGCCGCTGCCGGCCTCGCGTTTGATCAGGGCAATGTCGATCTCGCCGGCGTCCAGTTGCCGCCGCAGGTCGATGCTCATGCCGCTCACCGTTTCCAACCGCGCTTCCGGGCGGGCGCGCACGAAGCCGGACAACATCGACGCCATGCGCGACGCGTCGAAATCTTCAGGTACGCCCAGGCGCACCGGCACCCTGCTCGCTTCGGTACTCAGCGCGTCACGTGCTTCGCGGGACAGGTTCAGCAAACGGCGAGCGTATTGAGTCAGCAGTTCGCCGTGCTCCGTGGGGCTGACCTGTTGCCCGGAGCGATCACGCACCAGCAACAGGTGCCCGGCGCTTTCCTCCAGCTTGCGGATCTGTTGGCTGACCGTGGATTGGGTGCGGTGTACCCGCTCGGCGGCACGGGTGAAGCTACCTTCGTCCACCACACAGACCAGGGTTTGCAGGAGTTCGAGATCAAACATGGCAGCGCGCCTCATATCGATAATTCAACTTAGATTCAGAGGTTAATTTAATTTCCAACTGACCGCCACGACTCCTATGCTGGTTCGGTCGCTGATAACCCAACAGGTGAACCCATGCCCCTCGAACACTCCCGTCGCCCGCAATGGCTGACGTTTGACTGCTACGGCACGCTGATCCAGTGGGACGAAGGCCTGCGCGCCGCCGTGGACCGTATCCTGAAGAACAAAGGTGAACATCAGGTGGCCGGTGAGACCCTGATTGGCGCCTATGACCACCACGAGCACACCCTCGAACAAACCCCGCCCCACCGCAACTTCCGCACCCTGGCGGGGCTGAGCCTGCAATTGGCACTCAAAGACCTGGGGCTGCCGGCCAGCGCCGAGGACGGTGCGATCCTGACCGACAGCATCAGCGCCATGCCACCGTTCCCGGAAGTGGTGGAGACCCTCCGCCAGCTCAAGGCACTGGGCTACAAACTGTGCATCGTCTCCAACACTGACGATGACGTGATCGCTGGCAATGTGGCGCAACTGGGCGGGCATATCGACCGGGTGATTACCGCCCAGCAGGCCGGTGCCTACAAGCCTGATCGCCGGCTGTTCGACCATGCACACCAGCAATTGGGCGTGAGCCTCGACGAGGTGGTGCACATCTGCGCCAGCCCGCACCTGGACCACGCCGCCGCGCGGGACATGGGCTTTCGTTGTGTGTGGATCGACCGCGGCACCGGTCGCCAGCGCCTGGCCGATTACACCCCCGACGCCACCCTGCCCACCCTGGACGGCGTGCCCGGGCTGTTCGAATCCCTGGGGTGGTGAGCCATGGCCCATACCTTTACGCCCTCATCCCTGGGCCCGCGCGCCGGGCGTTGGAACCTCGACACTGTCGCCGCCATCGAAGCGCGGGTCGAATTGGCGGCGTGCCTGCAACTGGCCGCTCTGCACGGCATGGAAGAAGGCATCTGCAACCACTTTTCGGCGACCGTCCCGGGGCATGACGAGCTGTTTTTCGTCAACCCGTTCGGGTATGCCTTTGAGGAACTCACTGCGTCCCATCTGCTGGTGTGTGATGTCGCCGGCCATGTGATCGATGGCGATGGCACGCCGGAAGCGACGGCGTTTTACATCCACGCACAGCTGCATCGGGCGCAGCCGAGAATCAAGGCGGCGTTCCATACCCATATGCCCAACGCCACGGCGTTGTGCCTGTTGCAGGGCCCGCCGTTGCGTTGGCTGGGGCAGACGGCGTTGAAGTTCTACGGGCGCACGGCGGTGGATGAGGACTACAACGGCCTGGCTCTGGATAACCGCGAAGGCCAGCGCATCGCGGCGGCATTGGGCGATGCCGATATTTTGTTCCTGAAAAACCACGGCGTGATGGTGACTGCGCCGAACATCGCGGAAGCCTGGGATGACTTGTATTACCTGGAGCGTGCGGCCGAGGTGCAACTCAAGGCCATGGCCTGCGGCGAGGCGCTGAAACCGATCGATCCACAGGTGGCACAGTTGGCCTACACACAAATGCGCGAAGGTGACCCCGCCAGCGCTCGGGCCCACCTGGACAGTGCGATGCGCCGCTTGAAATTGCGCGGGTCGCATTTTGACCGATGAACGCGGCGCCTGATTTCCACAGTAAGTAATCCACGCCATGGCCTGCGGGCTTTTTGTAGTGAGCGGACCCGCGCTGGATGGCGAAGCCGCCCCAATAAAAACGCCGCATCCTGTCAGACAGGATGCGGCGCCTGATTTCAGGGCCGCTTCGCGCCCCGGCGCAGGCGGTGCGACGATTCGACAAGCCTGCTCACTACAGTGGGTATTTCAGCTTCATTGAGCGTTGGCCTTGGCCGCATCGTTGATGATCGCCACCACCCGCGCCGGGTTGGAGACCATCACAACGTGGGAGGCGCCCTTGATGTCGACGGTTTCCTTGGAACCGGCACGGTCGGCCATGAATTTAAGCGCGGCCTCGGGAATATTTTTGTCGGCTGAACCGTATATGAAGTAGGACGGCAGTTTTTTCCAGGCCGGATCACCCGACGGTTCCTTCAGCGCGGCCTCGGTAATCGGGCGCTGGCCGGCGGCCATCAGTTGTGCCTCCTTCGGCGCCACGTCGGCGGCGAACTGGCTGTTGAACTTGTCCTGCTGGATATACAAGTCGGTCACGCCGTCCTTGGACACCACCGGTTTGTCCAGAGTCGGGCCCAGGGTGCCGCCCGGGTAGCGGCCAGACAGTTCAAAGGCGGTCTCGCCCTTTTCCGGGGCGAAGGCGGCGACATACACCAAGGCCTTGACCTTGTCGCTGCCGTGCACGGCGTTGGTGATCACCGAACCACCGTAGGAATGGCCGACCAGGATCACCGGGCCCGGGGTGTGTTCGACGATGTCGGCGACATAGTCAGAATCGGTCTTCACGCTGCGCAGCGGGTTGGCCACAGCGACCACCGGGTAGCCTTCGGCCTTGAGCCCGGCGATCACACCGTTCCAGCTGGAGGCGTCGGCGAAGGCGCCGTGCACCAGCACCACGGTGGCTTTCTGGGTATCGGCGAAGCTGGCAGAGGCGGCGCCGAGGGCGATAGCGCCGGTGAACAGGGCGGCGGCGACACGGGAGAACTTGAAGGTTTTCATGGGCATTTGCTCCGTTGGGTTAGGCGCTCAAGGCGTTGAACGTGGAGCCATGATGCCGAAACGGATTTTACAAATGGAGGCTATTAGTCGACGATATGGCGCAGATCGTCTAAACAGATTATTTATTTACCCTCAGGTGAGTCATGGATCGTTTGTCCACACTGCTCGTGCACTTCGGCATCGGTGCCGATACCTTCCACAGTGGCCCGTTGCGCGGCGCCATCGACACTCAAGACTTGCAGCAACGCGGTCGGGTCTACCTGCTCAAGGAAGGCCAGGCCACGCTGGAAATGCCCGACGGACCGTTGCGCATTCCCAAACCCAGCCTGGTGCTGGTGCCCCGTCCCCTGCCCCATCGGCTGCTGGCGAGCGCGGCGGACGGCGCCCAGGTGGTTGCCGCCTCATTGCGCTTCGACGGCGGCCTGGATAACCCGTTGTCGGTGGCCCTGACCGATACCATTGTCATGCCCCTCGACCAGATCCCGATGATCGCCGGCACCCTCGACTGGCTGTTCAGCGAAGCCTTCGCCGAACATTGTGGCCGCGAAGCGGTGATGAACCGGCTGTTCGAATTGATGGTGATCCAGTTCCTGCGCCATATGATGGCCGAGCACAGCATGACCACCGGGATGATGTCGGGCCTGGCCGACCTGCGCCTGGCGCGGGCCATGACCTTGCTGCACAACCATCCGGAGCGTCCGTGGACCGTGCAGGAAATGGCCGTGGAGTCGAACATGTCCCGCGCCAGCTTCGCCGCGTACTTCCACAAGGTCGTCGGCCAGACCCCGGCCGACTATGTGCTGAGCTGGCGCGTGAGCCTGGCGCAGAAACGCCTGCGCGAAGGCCGACCCATCGCGCTGATCGCCGATGAAGTGGGCTACGAAAGCCCTTCGGCCCTGGCCCGGGCGTTTCGGCGCAAGATCGGCACCAGCCCGCGGGAGTGGGTGCAGCAGCAGTGATCTCAAGGGCTCGGCGCACCTGGCCGATGTCACCCACCGCTAGAGAATCAGGTACTGCGGGGGCACGTCCCCCTTCACATAAAACACTTCCTGCTCGTTGAGCTGAACCTTATCGATGGCTTGGAGCAAGGTCGCCTTGGTTATTTTCCCTTCCCTCACCAGGCGCTCCCCATCTTTGAGGATGATATCGGGCACAGTTCGAAACGCCGACGGGTCTTGGGTGGTGTCCACGGTGTAGACCGGCACTTTATTGTTGTTGGTGGAGTACTGCCTGGCGAAACTTTCGGCCTTCATCCCCTGGGTACTGAAGGACATGACCTCGCCATTACTGCCGCCCTGGCGCGCCGTGTGTTTGATAATTGCCGCCAGGTAGTCATCACCCGACGTTGTTGTTCCTGCGGCACGACGCAGGCCGGTAACAGACGGATTCTCGGTCCCGGTGTGAGCCCGATAGATCCTGGCAGGTACGGGAAAATCCTCAGCCTTGAGCTGGGCGACAGACGTGATCCCGGGCGTTGCCCCAGGCGTCTCGTTACGCTGTTTCAGCAGATTTTCCAGGAAACCCGTCGAGCCTCCACCGCTGGCAGATGCCTGCGGCGCGGCTGATTTCGAACTGCTGCCACCGCCGCCGCTTGTCCCCCTACGCACCCAAACCCCCGTATTGTCTGGCTTGGCAATGATGCCACTGCTGACCAATCGGGTCGGATCATTCGGGTCTTTGACTCTCAGCAGGTAATGCTCACCATCGCCTGCATCCGGCGTTTCAGCTGCGAAGTAACGATTTTCTCCCCGGAACGAAACGCTTCTGAAACCCGGGTATTGGGGCGTTGCAGCAGGGCCTGCTGGTGAGGGCTCTTCAACCTCAGTGACAGGGGGCTTTTCAATCGGTGTGTTCACTTCAGCCGTCTGGGGAACCGGCAATGGTCCTGCAGGATTGTCGGGCGTCCCACGCATCGGCAGGTTTTTCATGGCCGGGCTGTCTGGCTTCAAGCCCAGAGCATCACCCAGGTCGCGAACTTCCTGGTCTGTCATCGGCTCATTGCGGATAGCCTTCGCCAACAGCATCGCGATCCCCCTGGCTTGGCCATAAACAGGCACAAAGCCCTGGGCGACGTCACCCACGCCCTTGAGCACACCGTCCATGGTCGACTTATCGACGCCGAATACGTTGCCGATCTGGTTGTTTTTGTTCAGATCCAACAACAGCGCGCTGACGGGGTTATCGAAGTAGCGTTCAACGGTGTCGGCGGTATTTTTGTTGACGCCGAACACCTGCAACGCTTCACCCAAGCCAGAAAATGGGTGCTCAAGGTGATTGAGCAGTTCATCGTAGAACCCGCGAATATCATTGGCGCCCACGTTATCGAGAGACTGGTTGGCAACCTTCTGCTTGAACGCTTGCTCCGAAAGAGGCACCAGCGGTCGGCTACTGTTCACGCCGTTGTTCAAAAAATAGAAATTGCCCCTGTCACCGTCGCCCAGCAAATTCCCATAGGCGTCAAACTGAAAGTAGACTTTTTCACCGTCCGGCCGCAGACCGGAATACAGCACACGCCCCTCTGGCGACTCGCGCTCGGCTTTAAGGTTGCTCAACCCATTGACCGACACCGGTGGCGCCGATGCACCTGTGCCCAGGCGGCCAAAAATATCGCTGTACTCATTGGCAAAGGGGCCGACCACGGCATTGATGTCGTTGTTTTTGAACTGGGCCATCGTGTCGAAGACGCTTTGCGTCCTGCCCGGGTATCCGTTTTCTGCAAAGTGCTTGGCGAAAGCGTTCAGGCGCTGGGGATCACCCGCGACGGCTTTCAACCAGGTGTTCATTTCTTCGCGCGTCGTGAAGGTTTGAAAGGAGCTGCCGTCTTTTTCCGGCACATACAGCACGATATTCGGGCCATCGGAAACCGGGGGTACACGTTGTATGAACAGGATGTCGTTCGCCTGGATGCCATTGACCGCGAATGTCTTGACCTGCACCTTGGGCGAGGTCGCTATCCCCGGGTACAACACGGCATCGACCATGGCATTGGCGTCAGGCGCCAGCCGACCACTGTTCAAGTCCTTTGTCACGCGCTCGCTGAACGCGGCTTTGTGATCACTGTACAGGTGCAGGTCAGCATTTTTTTGCGAACGTTTTTCCCGAACTGAGACACTGGTTGCCGAAGCGCTGGATTGACTGGAGGATGTGATGAGCATAAATGGCCAAGGTAAAGGAGTTGATTGTCAGCGCGGGAATAATCCATCGCCGTTGTCCTCCCTTGTGTGATCTTGGCGTACGAATTTGTTCCAGCACTCCTCAATACCGAATGTGTCCAAGCTCGTCACACTCACAGAGACGACTACGGATCCAACACCCCCCCGCTGTAACCCTCGGACAGCCGCGTACCGGTGAATTTGGCCACCACCGCGCCCTGTGCCACCAGGCGTTCGCGGTGGCCGGTGACCAGGCGTCCGGTTTGTACGACGTGCAGGATCACTTCGGAATTCGGCTCGCCGGGGCGTCCGATGATGCGCGCGAAGCGCTGGCCTTCCTGCACCTCATCACCGAGCTTTTTCTCGAATACCAGCACCCCGGCGCAGGGCGCGAGCACAGTCTCCATGCAGCCCATATCGACCACGTCACCCGGCCATTCGCGAACCTGGGCCACTTCGTCGATCACCCCATTGAGGCACAGCCATGCCCAGATCCCGTCGGCGTCCTGCTGCGCCAGCGCGTCGCTGACATCCGCTTGCCCGCGCAATTCGACGGTGGCCGCCAGGCGTGGCGCGGCATGGTCGATCACGGTTTCTTCGAAGGAGCCGTCGCCGCCCTCATCCCAGACGATCACCACGTCCACCTGCAAGGCCGCCGCCAACGCCAACCCCTGTTCGGGCCAGAAACTGCGGTGGATATAGAGGTAGGGCAAGGCTTCGTCGTCGGTGTGCAGGTCCAGGATCAGCTCGGCATCGGCGGCCAGTTGCACCAGGCTTTTTTGCCACTGTGCGAAATTGCTTGCCGGGCGCGTCATGTTCAACGAATGGTCGAAGCCCCGGTTGAAATTCTGCCCGGTGGTCTCGTGGAAACGTCCCAGCAGTTTGCCTTGGCGAAACTGGCCGATGCCGAACGGATTGGCTTGCGGCACGACCGTCACGCTGCCGCGCAAGCGCCCTGCGGCCTCGCACGCCTGCAAACGCGGCAGCAACTGGTGCAGCACCAGCATGCCGGCGATTTCATCGGCGTGTACGCCCGCTTGCAGGTGCACCCGGGGCCCGCTGCCGTTCCCCTCGAAACGCCAGGCGCCAATCTGCAACGCATTGCCGGCGTCACCCGGCACCTGCCACGAAAGGTCTTTTGCCATGCCTTGCCCTCCTCTCATCGTTTAAGGGGTAGAGATTGAACAGCTGTTCAACTAACCTGATCGCACCGGTTCCCACCAAAGGCCTTTCCGTGACCGCCGACCCTCCCAAACTGCGCCGTGCCGACCCCGACGAACGCCGGGACCTGCTGATTGCCGCCACCCTCACCAGCCTGGCCCGGGACGGGCACGCGGGGATTTCCGTGCGGCGTATCGCGGCCGAGGCCGGGGTGTCGGTGGGTTTGCTCAACCACCATTTCGGCAGCATCGATGCACTCATCGCCGAGACCTACCACAAGCTGGCCAACGAGCTGACCAGCGCCCTCTGGGAGCAGGTGGAACAGGCCGAGGGCGCTGCCGCGCGCCTGGACGCGTTTCTCAGCGCATCGTTTTCACCCCGGGTCATGGACCCCGACCTGCTGGGCGTGTGGGTCGTGTTCTGGAGCCTGATCCGCCACTCGCCCCACGTGAACCAGTCCCACGAAAACAGCTACCGCGCCTACCTGGCGCTGATCCAGCAACTGCTGGACGACCTGGCCCGCAGCGAAAACCTGGTGATCCACGACAGCCACCTGGCCGCCATCGGCCTATCGGCGATGCTCGACGGGCTCTGGCTCGAGGGGTGCCTCAACCCCGGCACCTTCAGCCCCGCCAACGGGTTGCACATCTGTCGCTGCTGGGTACAGGGGCTGCGTCACGGAGCATTCGGCGCCGACCACGTCCTGTGATTCAGGGTGGCGTGCGCTGAGCATGGCCAGGGTGCCGCTGACGGCGATCAGCACTGCGCCGACGATCAGCGAGCTGTCCATCGACGTGCCCCAGACCAGGCTCGACAACAGAAAAGCCCAGATCAACCCGGTGTACTCGAACGGCGCGAGCAAGGTGGCCGTGGCCCGACGGAAGCTGGCGAACAACAGGAACTGGCCGATGCCGCCGACCAGGCCGGCCGCGAGCATACCCAGCCAGGACGGGATCGGCGCCGGGGTGTGGGTCCAGGGCAAGGTCACCGCCATGCAAATCACGAACACCACGTTAGTGATCAGCATCTGCTCCAGCACCGAGGTACTCGGGTCGACCTGACGCAGTTGGATATACGTAAAGGCCCAGCACAATGCGGCAGCCAGGGTCAGGGCGATGGGCAGCGGGTCGAGCAGATGGCTGGGCCGACAGGCGATCACCACGCCGACGAAGCCGATGATCAGCGACACCCACTGGCCACGGCTGGCGCGCTCCTTGAGGATCAGCGCGGCGAGCAAAGTGACCATGATCGGTGCGGAGAAATACAAGGTGGTCATTTCCGCCAGGGTCAGGTCCCGGGCGGCGGTGTAGTACAACAGCCAGGCCAGCAACGACAGCAACCCGCGCACGATCAGCAGTCGCCGGCTGAGCGAGGTCCAGGCGCGGCGCAACAGGCCCATGCGCCCGGCCACGACGCACGCGGCGACCACCACCAGGCTGCGCCAGAACAGAATGGTGAACACCGAATAATCGGCCACCAGCCACTTGATCACCGCGTCCTGCAACGCCAGGAACAGGTACGCCAGGGAACACAGGGCAATCCCTTGCAACGAGCGGTCCTGGTTCATCCGGCCGACCTGCGCAGCGGCGTACCGCGCCGTTCGGCGATGGCGTAGACGCCTTCGATGAGGAAGGTCAGACACAGGTAGACACCCGCCACCAACAGCAATGGCTGGTAGACCTGCAAGGTCTGCGCCCGCACCACGTTGGCCGCGCCCAACAAGTCGACCACGGCAATGGTCGAGGCCAGGGCGGTGGATTTGAGCAGCATCACGGTTTCACCGGCCAGGGTCGGCAACAGCAGACGCATGGCCCGTGGCAGGCGCACGCGCAACAGCGCCTGACGGGGCTTCATGCCGAACGCCGCAGCAGCTTCCATCTCGCCCTTGGGCACCGCCAGCAACCCACCGCGAATCACCTCGCCCACGTAGGCGCCCACCGACAGCACCAGGGCAAATACGATGTACCAGTAGCCATCGCGCAGGTACGGCCACAGGAAACTGCCGCGAATCATCGGGAACTGGGCGAACAGGCTGCCCAGGCCGTAATAGAAGATATAGATCTGGATCAGCAGCGGCGTACCCCGCAACACGCTGGTGTACGCCAGCGCGCCACGGGCCAGCCACTTGCGCCGTGACAAACGGGCCAGCGCCACCAGCACTGCCAGCACGACCCCCAGCACCGCCGAAATCAGCAGGAGTGACAAGGTAGTCTGCAACCCTTTGGCGATCAGTCCCGCGTAATAGCTGATCCATTCAGGCATCCACTCAGGCATGGGTCCCTCACTCGACAACCGGCATCCAGCGACGAATGCGTCGCTCCAGGCGCCCGGACAGGTAGTTGGAAGCCAGCGTCACCAGGTAATACAAGGCGGCGGCCGTGAGGTAGAACAACAGGTACTGGCGGGTCGAGCCCGCCGCCTGCTTGGCGGTGTACAGCAACTCGTTGGTGCCGACCACGCTGATCAGGGCGCTGTCCTTGATCAGGTTGATCCACAGGTTGGACATGCCGGCCAGGGCATACGGCGCCATGATCGGCAGCGTCACCCGGCGGAACAGGCCAACGCCGCTCAAGCCGAAGGCTCGCGCCGCTTCAATCTGCCCGTGGGGAATCGCCAGGATCGCCGCGCGGAAGATCTCCGACGCATAGGCGCCCTGCACCAACCCGAGCACCAGCACCGCCACCAACGGACCGCTGATGTTGACTTGGGCGAACCCCAGCCACAGCATCAGCGCGTTCAGGCCCATGGAGCCGGCGTAGTACAGCAGCAGGATCATCAGCAGTTCCGGCACCGCGCGAAACACTGTGGTATAGCCGCGCATCAGCAGTGCGATCGGGCGTGGCGCACCCAGTTTGGCGCACGCCACCACCAGGCCGATCAGCAAGCCCACCGCAAACGAGCCGGCGGAGATTTGCAGGGTCATCCCTAACCCTTTGAGTAACGCGTGGCCCCACCCTTGCTCGTCGAAACTGAGGAGTTCGAACATCATTCGGTCTTCTGGGCGACTTGCTGGTACGGGCTGTCACAGGTCTTGCTGACGAACGCCGGGGTGTCGGTGCGCTTGCACGGGCTGACCGACAGGCCGAAATAATGCTGGGACAGGTCGTCATAGTCCTTGCTCACCAGCAGTTCGCCGATGGCCTTGTCGAGCCGCGCCTTGAGGGCGGTGTCTTCCTTGCGCAGGCCGGCGCCGACGCCACGGCCGATGATCGGGTCGTAGGGCACGCTGGCGATATGCGCCAGGCCGCTGGCCTCCGGGGTCTTGACCATCATGGCGATGGCGGTGTCGTCGGCCATCATGTAGTCGATGCGCCCGGCGATCAGGTCGGCGTTGGCCGACTCCTGAGTGTCGTAGTACTTGAGGTCGGCGATGTTCTCGTAATACTTCTTCAGGTAATTGGCGCTGACGGTGGAGATCTGCACCCCGATCAGCTTGCCCTTGAGACCCGCCGGGGAAATTTCCACTTCGCTGCCCTTGGGACCGGCCACCCCCAACAGAGAGTCGTAGTAGGCGCGGCTGAAGGCGATCTGTTTTTCACGCTCGTCGGTGACCGACATCGACGAGAAAATCACATCGATCTTCTTGGCCAGCAGCGAGGGAATGATGCCGTCCCAGGCCACTTCCTTGATCTGGCATTCGGCTTTCATGCCCTCACACAACTTGTGGATCAGGTCCACCTCAAAGCCGGACCATTGACCGTTGCCGCCTTTCACGGTGAACGGTGGGTAGGGTTCGGCCGCGACGGCGAACACGATGGGTTTTTCCGCGGCCTGGAGGAAACCGGCGGCCACCATCAACACTGCACTGCTCAACCACGTTGCCATGCGTTTGGATTTCATGATTTTGCCCCGTCTTTTTATGGAGTTAGCGAGTTTGATGCGCGTTGACGAACTGTCGGCAACGTTCACTGCGAGGGTCGATGAACACCGCATCCGGTGAACCGGTTTCCTCGATCATGCCTTGGTGCAGAAAAGCGACTTTGGAGGACACATCCCGGGCGAAGGCCATTTCATGGGTGACCAGGATCATGGTGCGGCCTTCTTCGGCCAGGGAGCGGATGACACGCAGCACTTCGCCCACCAGTTCCGGGTCGAGGGCCGAGGTGGGTTCGTCGAACAGCATGACTTTGGGGCGCATGGCCAATGCACGGGCAATCGCCACGCGCTGCTGCTGGCCACCGGACAGAAACGCCGGGTATTCATTGCGCTTGGCGGCCAACCCGACACGGTCAAGCAGGCTTTCGGCACGCTCGATGGCTTCGGCACGGCTTTCGCGCAGCACCTGGGTGGGTGCCTCGATGAGGTTTTCCAGCACGGTGCGATGCGGCCACAGGTTGAAGTTCTGGAACACCATGCCCAGGGTGGAGCGGATACGCACCAGTTGCGCGGCGTCGGCCACCAGCGGCGCGCCGGGGCGGTCGTAATTGAGCTTTATGCTCTCGCCATCCACCCGAATGCTGCCCTGATCAGGGATTTCGAGCATGTTGATGCAGCGCAGCAGCGTACTTTTGCCCGAGCCGCTGGCACCGATCAGCGAGATCACATCGCCTTCGTGGGCCGTGAGGGAAATGCCCTTGAGCACTTCGATATTGCCGAAGCGTTTATGCAGGTCGATGACTTCGATCATCTTGCGGGCCTGGGCCGGTGCCGCCACTTCAATCTTCGGTGCAGCGGCGATACGCGGTTCGGTCGCAAGCCTGGCCACGAACTGTGCGATACGCCGGCAGGCTTCAGCCAGACGCTCCTCACCCAGGGTGAACGACAACCGCACAAAGCCCTGGGCCGGTTCGCCGAACGCGGCGGCGTCCAGTACCGACACCCCGGCTTCGCGAAACAGCCGCCAGGCGAAATCCAGCGAACTCAACCCCGTGCCACGTACGTCCACCAGCACAAACATGCCCGCCTGCGGCGCCTGCACACGGATCCCCGGGCACTGGCCGAGGCCGGCCACCACCAGGTCACGCCGACGACGATAGAGCTCGCGCATGCCCACTGTCACTTCGTCGTGAGCCAGCACGGCAGCCGTCGCCGCTTCCATCACAAACCCCGGCAACCCGTAAAGCATGCTCAACACCAGGGTCTCGGCATGGGCGACCATCGCCGGTTGGGCCACGATCCAGCCGATGCGCCAGCCGGTCATGGCGTGGGACTTGGACAGGCTGCCAATCACCACGCAACGCTCGGCCATGCCCGGCAAGGCCGCGAGACTGTGATACTGGCCGTCGAATACCAGGCTTTCGTAGACCTCGTCCACCACCACCCACAGGTCATGGGCGATGGCCAGGTCGGCAATGGCTTGCAGCTCCTGCGGGTCGAGCACCACACCGGTGGGATTGTTCGGGTTGGAGAAGAAAATCGCCCGGGTACGCGGGGTGATCGCCGCCGCGAGCGCTGGTGCATCGAGGCGAAAACCCGACTCCGGTGAACACGGCACCCTCACCAGGCTCGCACCGCTGGCCTTGAGCGTGGCCTCGTAAGTCACATACATCGGGTCGAGCACCAGCACTTCATCGCCGGCCTGCAACAGGCACAGGGAACTGATGAACAAGGCGTTCTGCGCACCCGGCACGATGATCACGTTTTCAGCGTTCAGCGGGCGCGCCAGGGTCTGGCTGTAGCGCGCGGCGACGGCCTCGCGCAGTGCCGCGCGGCCAGGAATTTCGGTGTAGTGGGTATCACCGGTGCGCAACGCGCCGACGGCGACATCGGTGATGAACGATGGCGTGGCGAAATCCGGGTCGCCAACGCTGAGGATGATCACGTCTTCGCCTTGGCTGGCAGCGTGGAACGCGGCGTGGTGGATGTCCCAGGCGGCTACGCCCTGCCCTGCAATTCGTTCGACGAAGGGGGAAAACCGCATGCCAGAGCCTCTCGTTCAAGAAGAAAAAGCGCGAACCCGCCTGCATGCAAACGGGTGGATGCGGTCAACATAGTTGAAACTGAACAGTCGTTCAATGGATAAATTTGAGCGGATGTCGTTTATCGAGCAAAGAGGTCGTGAATGAAATTTACCGGGCACACGCGGTTTAAATGTGGGAGCAGGCTTGCTCACGAATGCGGAGTGTCAATCACTGAATATGCTGACTGACCCAACGCATTCGCGGGCAAGCCCGCTCCCACAGGAATTGGCAGTGGCTGGAAAAGCGCTGTCGGCAGTGCCATCGCGTCGGGCATTTTCTTGCCAACAACACAGGTCCCCTGTGGGAGCTGGCTTGCCTGCGATAGCCTCGACGCGGTGCCGGATCGTACAGAAGATCAGCGCGCCTTCAAACCGATGGTGCCGGCCGCCTGGTCATACAGCACCGCGTTGTCGAAATACGTCAGCAACCCGGCATTGATACCGTGAAAGTTGCGCGGGCCCTGGGCGCTGATATAGCGCACATAGCGCCCGCCACTGTTGTCCACCTTGAAGTGCTGGCCCAACTGGCTACCGTCGGCCATGGCCAGGCTGAAGTGCGCCGGCGTGCCAACCGGCCAGTTGGTCTGCAAGGCATCGGCGTAAATATGAAAACCCGCAGCGCCGGTGTCGAGAATGCTGTTGGCGCACACCTGCTCACGGGTATCCAGGCGTTGCAGGCAACCTTGCACGCCATGGTCCTTCCAATACGGGCCGGCATCACCCGGCTTCACGGCAACGCGTTGCAGGCTGATGTTTTTGAAGCCCCGGGTTTCAGCCGCGGTCGGGTTGATGATCAATTGCCCGGTGCTCTGCCCTGGCCGTGGCAGCAGCACCAGCCAGCGGCCACCCATGGCTACCAGCGGGTTGGTGGCGGACGCGCGCAGCATGCCCACGCCCATGATTGCCTTGAAGCCTTCGCCCCATTCGGGGCGGCCACCCATCAGGAAGTCCCTGGCGGCCACCGTGGACGCCGGGCACTTCGGGCGTGCCTCGCTGCAACCGATGCTGTCCACCAACTGCATCGGCACCCGTGCCGAGGCATTGCCCAGGCTGACCCGCGCCAGCGCCAGCTTGCCACCCAGGCGCACGCCGCTGCCGTACTGGATCGTCGCGGGAGTGTCTTGTGCGACGACGTCCTGGGGTTTGAGCACTCCCGGCAGCACGCGCAACCCCACCGAGCCGGTGTCGAACTGGGTCTCCACCGATGTGCCGCCGATTTTCAGCGTCACGCTGTAGCGCAAGTCACCATTGGCCATGGTCGCACTGTGGATCGGGACGACTTCGCGAGTGGCGGCCTGAACGGCACCGGCAAGCAGCAACAGGGAAAGCAGCACAGTCGAGCGCATGGAAGGATATCCCAGTCAGAAAGGGAAAAAGTTATAACTGACTCATCAGGTCGCAGCGATAGTCCTGCAACTCGCCGGCCGAGCCCAGGTTCAGGTCGGTGAGATCCAGGTGAGTGGTGAGCAACACGAAATTGCCGTCGGCGCGCGGCGCCATCAACAGCCCGTAATGGCTGATCGAGTCATTCTGGGCCGCCGCATAGTCGCGCAGCAGCGCCAGCGGGTCGAGCACCTCGGCATCCGCCGCCGAGAACATGCGCGCACTGTAGGTGTGCCCCTTCAGCTCGGTGGGCAGCACCTGCCATTGTTCGCTCAGGCCTTTGGTTTGCTGAGTGAGGCTCATGTAAACGTCCGGGCGCAGACAGGCGATGTGCACGTGCAACTGGTTCTGTGAACGGCCATAGCGTGAGTTGATTGCCACTGATACGAACTGATCGGCGATCGGTTTTTTCAGGCCTTCGGACAACACCCGCCGATGCTTCCAGGCCTGGGCGAAGTAATGCGGCAGCAACTGGCGACTAAGGGCTACGTCTTCGATACCGGTGACTTTGTCCACGGGAATCAGCAGGTCATGCAAGGGGCCGTTGCGGTCCTTGAACAGTGTGTAGCCACGGTCCAGGTCCACCGCCAGGCAAGGGGCGGGATTGTGCTGCCGTTGCTGGTTGGGCACGCATTGCTGGCTGACGATCTGCCACAGGGCATCGGGGTTGCCCCGCCATTTCCAGGCCCCCAGCACCACCAGCCCACAGAGCAAACCACCAGCGATCGTGAATACGGTACCGCGCTTCATGCAAAAACCTCGACGTACAGGGATATCGTTCTTTATTCGGCTGCCGACATCCCTGTCGAAGAGTTAACGCTTGGCGGGGGCCATAAATTCCGGGCCGATGGGATCTTTTATCGTGCTGGCCAGAATACGGTCGATATGGCCCAGGTCATCGGCGGTCAGTTGCCAGCCGAAAGCATCTTCATAGCCTCTCAATTGCTCGGGGCGGCGGGCACCCCACAGCGCAACCGTCGGCCCCTGGTCCAGCACCCAACGCAGCGCCAGCGCAAGCACGGTTTTGCCGTGGCATTCGCGGGCATACACGTCCAGCGCCGCCACGGCCGCCAGGTACTGCTCGAAGCGCGGCGCCTTGAATTTCGGATCGAGCTTACGCACGTCATCGCCGGAAAAACTGGTGGCCGAATGCATGCTGCCGGTCAGCAAGCCCCGGCACAGCGAACCGTAGGCCAGCACCACCAGGGAATGCTGTTTGGCGTAAGGCAGGATATCGCTGTCGATGGCGCGCTCGAACAGGTTGTACGGCGGCTGCACCGTCGCCAGGGTCGTGTGTTGGCTGAACGCGTCCATCTGCGACGGCGAGTAGTTGCTCACGCCCACCGCCAGGATCTTGCCTTCGCGGCGCAAACACTCCAGTTCGTAGGCAGTCTCTTCCTGCGTCACCAACGGGTCGGGCCAGTGGATCTGATAAAGGTCGATGTAGTCGGTTTCCAGGCGCACCAGCGAATCTTCGATTTCCTTGCGGATGCGCTGGGCAGTCGCGTTGCGGCGGGTAGTGCCGTCATCCCATTGCAAACCGGCCTTGGTAGCGATCACCGCGGTGTGGCGGATGCCACGCAGGGCCTTGCCGATCAATTCTTCGGACAAGCCGAAACCATAGACCGGCGCCGTGTCGATCAAGTTGATGCCGCTGGCCAGGGCGTGGCGGATGGTCTTGATGGACAGTTCATTGTCCGAGCCGCCCCACAGACGGCCACCCATGGCCCAAGTCCCCAGGGCGATCCGTGAAACGGCTTTTTCGATACCGGGGATCTTGAGGGTTTCGATACTCATAAAAAATCACTCTGCCCATAGCAATACTTTGAAAAGCAATTACTCTAGGTCATCCATGGTTGAATAGGGCTCAACGCCGCATACAACCGAATTCTCCTAAAAGAGTCTTGAAATGGCCGCTTTTAACCGCTCAGAACTGGCCGATCTCAATGTGTTCATGGCCATCATCCGCCGTCGCAGTTTTCGCCACGCCGCCCATGAGCTGGGGGTCACCACTTCGGCGCTGAGCCACACCATGCGTAACCTCGAAACCCGCCTGGGGGTGAAGTTGCTGTACCGCACCAGTCGGGCGGTGGAACCCACCGATGCGGGTACCCTGCTCGCGGAAAAACTTACCCAGGGCTTCGCCACGATCCAGGACGGCCTCGACACTCTGGAGCTGTATCGCGAAGCCCCCATCGGCCGCCTGCGTCTGAACGTGCCACGGGATGCGGCGGTGCTGCTGTTTTCGCCGATCCTCGGCGATTTCTGCGCCGCGTATCCGCAACTGCGCCTGGACCTGATCGTCCAGGACCAGATGATCGACATCATCGCCGAGGGCTATGACGCGGGGATCCGCTATGGAGCGACCGTGCCCCAGGACATGGTCGCCGTGCCACTCACCGGCGAGCTGCGCTGGATCATGGTCGCCTCCCCCGCCTACCTGGCGCACCATGGCACACCGCAGGAGCCCGCCGACCTGTTGCAGCACTCCTGCATCCGCATGTACCTGGGCGACAGGACCACCTACAAATGGGAGCTGGGCAACGGCCCGCGCCAGCAGCGTCTGGATGTGCCTGGCCATTTCAGCGCAGCCGACACCGAAACCATCGTCAATGCCGCACTGCAGGGCGTGGGTGTCGCCTATGTGCTGTCCAACCGCGTGGAGCAGGAACTCAAGGACGGCCGCCTGCACGAAGTCTTGCCCGACTGGGCCAGCATGGGTGAACCGCTGTACATGTACTACCCGAGTCGCCGGCAATCGCAGCCGGGCCTGCGGCACTTGATCGATATGATCCGTCTGAAAACCATTGGCTCGCAGTTGATCGAAACGCATTGAACCAGCACCGCGCGGCGGTTCTCAAACCTGCATGACCCACCACTGGGGTGGTGCATGGCGTGAGCACCCAGCCGATGCTGGCCTGGTACGAACGACGCTCATCATAGAAATAGCAACACAAAAAACGCACAACGCCGGGAATCATCAGGGGTTCAGGTGACACACAGACTCTGTCGCGGGGCAACCAGCGCCTCAGGTACAGACCTGTCAATCACATGATGAGAAACCACGATGATCAATTCCACCCAAACGCCTCGGCTTGATCCATTCTCCACCGCCCCCGTTTCCCCAGCCCTGACACGACAACGCCGTGAGGCGGATGAGCCCGCCGACAGCCAGGAACAGCTGCCCACTACGCGAGAGGAAAGTGACAGCGAGCTGGCGGCGCTCTATCGCCATACGCTGGCCAAAACCACCGGTCATACTTCACACGATTTCAACCTCTCGCTGTACCCCGTCCCGGCCGGCTCAACCTTTGGGCAATGGTGGAACCACCTGGCGCTGGCGTTTCAGTCTCCCGATGTCGTGCAGTGGATGGAAAACCGGGGGATCAAGCGCAACTCGATCACCCTCAACCCCACGTCCGGCCAGATTTCCTTCAGCCTCAAAGCGGATCCCGGCAACGTCATTCACACATTGAGAGGCGACGATCCTGAGTGGTCTGCCGTCAACGGCCCGATTCTGGAGGCGGGTCGTGTCATCGTCTCCGGTCACAGTTTCGCAACGTTCTCCCCGCCTTCGCTTACGACCGCGCGAAGTGCGCCCTTTGGGCTGGTAAATCGCTTCTACAAGGAGCCGACGCTGCTGTCCCGCGAGCAAATACAGCAGCGCGTGGATGAACTGGCACGGGACAAAACTTTCATCGAATTGGGGCCCGAGTTTTTTTCGGACCTGCATGCCAGTCGTAGCGAAGCGAAGCTTGAGGAGCAACAGGCATTGCTGGGTGATATCGGCAACCGCTACCAGGCGGCGAACGATCTGCGACATCTGGCAGGAATGGTTCGTGAAGGCTCGCGCGATACGTTAGAGATCAATAGCGAGCTGAAGTCGCGTGTGCTGTATATGGATCCGGCGGGCACTTACGTCCCTGAAGATGGAGGCCGGTGGAACAGCGTCAGCCTGCTGCAGTTCATCAAGGATCACGGTTGGAGCGTCCCCACCGACCTTGAGCAACTCGACAACCTGGCCGCCGCCCTCTCGACTCCGCTTCCCAAGGCGGCGGTCCATGGCAATTACGGGGGTGCCCTGGCCTGGCCCGAGCCGCTGGATGCCGTCAGCGAAGGGCAATTAAGGGCGGATATCCAGGGCAAGCTGGACGGGATCGACCTCACCCCGTTCGGCAGCATCCTGCATTACCTGTCGGACGGCGAGCAGATATCCGCCGAAATCGCCGCGGATCCCCGGCGGTTGATCGACACGCTGATCGAGTCGCCCAAAGGCCAGGCGCTGGGCAAGGCGCTTCAGGAACGGTTCGAGGCCCGTTCGGTCAAGGGCAGTGCCAACGACTGGCTGCTGGCGGCCTTGAACCTGGAGCTTGCCGCACCGAACGACGGACAAACCCGGATCGCCGGGTACACCTTGCTGTCGGCCCAGAACGCAGGCAAAACCGCAGCCACCGTGTTGAAGGAGTTGACGGAGGTGTTGGCCAAGGCCGGCAAGGGTTTATCACCCGAGTTGGCGTCGGCTCAGGCCACGTTGTTGCTGTCCAGCCGCGCGCCGGCGTTTCTGGTGCGTGACATTCCACAGGATCTGGTGCTGGGTACCCACAGTTGGGTGAGTTTCACCACGGCGGTAGCGCGTATCGAAGCCCAGGCCCCGGGGGCGACGGCGACCATGAGCTATGCACAGGTCATGCTGCACGCCAGCATCGCGCCGGTTTCGCAAGAGGACGCGCGCATCGAGTTCGCAGCCCATACCGCCGCACTCAAGGACTGGGCCGTTGCCAATGGCGGCCCGTACCCCGTTACCGAGGCCGAGATGGCTGACGTGCGCAACGCATTTGCGGCTCAGGTCAACGAGCTGCAAAAGGCCTCGCAAGCCTCCACCGCGGAAATGCCAATTGCTAGGGAGCTGGCTCTGGAACAGCTGAAAAAGGCTCTGCCGGCGCTGGACCCAAAGCACCTTGAAGATAAATGCATCAGCGTCAGCCCTGCCAACCGGTACTTCCCCGGGCCCTACTCGATACTGGATTTATACCTCGACGGTCGAGGCATCCCAAAAGCACCGGACTCCGCCGATAACTGGGGGGAAACAGGTCGAGCCCTCATCAAGTCAGCCACACATGACATCGTCGATTTACCATCCGACGGCAGGCCGGGCACCTGGGTCTCTTCGTCGACGGCATTCGACATCGCCGATGTCCTGCAAAAACTCAAACCGCTGCCCCACCTGCCCAGCGCCTTCGAGGGAGCCTTCTCGGAGTATGCCGGTGCGATCAAGACCGCCACTGCCGCGCAGATAAAATACCTGGTGTCGAAGCTGCCCCTGGCGGACCGGCAGAATTTCGAGTTCGGCAAAGTCACCATCGCCAGGGAAAAGTATTACGAATGGGGCGGCGAGAAGCCTTCGACTGAAGGTCGTGTGCAGGTCAAGATCGAGCGCGATGGCCAGATCCACAATTACCAGATCGACCGTCTGCACGGCACAATCACCCCGCGCCCTGACCTCGGCGACTTCAAGACTAGCGAGCCCTATTACAAAGAGACACGCCCTTTCAACGAGTTCAACATCGTCACGCCCGAGGGGAACTACCCTGCCGGATAGATGGACGAGACCCCGGGTGCCAGCGGCATCCCAGACAGCTTCGGCAGTGCGCGAACCGCTTACCTGGCCGATGCGATCCTCAAGGACATGGACATTCCCGCTGTCAAAAAGGCCGCCAAAGGCGTGACCACCTTTGATACGGAGGTGCCAACCCACGAAAAAGCCGCACAGTTTGCCCTGAACCTCATTCCGTTCCGCTCAGCGATCGTCAATTTCCAGAATGGCAATACTCGCCAAGGGGGTGGGGATTTGTTCTGGGATGTATTCGGCTTCCTGGTCGGCTTCGGCATTGCGTTGAAAGGCGCCAAAGGCGTGGCTCAGGGCGTCTCTGCGCTGACCAAAGTCGGCCAGACGTTCAAGATCGTCGGGCGCGCCGCCGTGGGGGCGCTGAACCCGCTGAGCGGGGTGGACAACCTGGCGCGGGGCGTCGGGAACGTCGTGCGCAAGACGTACGGCGCAGCCTACAACGGCATCAAGCAGCTGCGCGGATCATATCGCAACGTCAACTTACTGGAGCTGGCGAAAAGGCCGGACATTGCCGAGGGCACATCCAAGTCGTTAGGCGCGGTCCAGGAAAATCGCGTGTTAGCCAAAACAGACCCGGCAACGGACCATTGGCATGCCTATGATCCGCGTACACGCCTGGCATATGGCAAACCGCTGGAACAGTTCACCGCCGACACATCGGTGCGCGCCGCTCCCGGGCTGATCAGCCGAACCGAGCCCAGCTTGTTAGACACAGGGTTGTCGCTTGATAACGTTGTCCAGTTAGGCGGCACTATGCAAGAACTCAAAACCATCGGTTCAGGCATGCATACCTATGTAGATCAATACAAAGGTACCAAGCGACTCAACATCATTGCCCACGGCGAAGGACCGGATCCAACCAATGGTTACTTGAACAAGGGCACCTTTTTATACGCTGACAATAAACCCCATGACGCTAAAAGCCTCATCGACCTGCTCAAGTCCAAAGGAATCGATCCGGCAAACTACGACAATGTACGCCTTTGCGCCTGTTACAGCGCTAATGGGGGTTCCGCCTCTTTCGCACAGCAATTTCAAAAAGAGATCAACCGACCGGTCAAAGCCTTTGAAGGGATGATCATCGCGAACGCAGGTCCGGAGGAACTGAATGTGCTGCGTGAACGATTTGGGGAAAACATCAAAAAGTTCCATCCCAATCTGCCACCAGATCAGGCTGAGCTGATGGCAGACATGAGGTATAGCCAGTTTCATGCACGCAAGACCACGCACATTCTGGAGAAAAATAATGGCGACAAGATGCGCATTAAAGTGCAACTCCCCGACGGATCCGTTTCCACTAAAGAAGCGACCGTGAACTATAAGCCGCGGCACTTCCCTGTCTGATGGCTAGTCGCTTCAATCCTGATTCTCTGTATTCCCCACATCCGCCGCTTCATCCAGATCATTGAGCGGCACTTCTGCATCATCCATCAGCGACCCGGGGTCTTCATTGCCCGGGTCGTTGAGTTCTTCCTCGAGTTCTTCATCAAGTGCATCTGACATGACCGTCTCCTCTAACCGCCCTGGGTGTCGATATCCGCATCGGTTTCAGGCTTGGGCTCGCGCTCGGGCTTGAAGTCTGGACTGTAGTCGTTTTCCTTGGCCTTCGGGTCTTTGGCCGTTGGATCCTGGCTCAGCGCCGGGTCCTTGGGGGCATCGGCGCCGGTGGCGGGTTGCTTGGGTGTGCTCATGGGTTACCTCTCTGAAATCTCGCCTGCGTAACGTTAAGGTCACGCGCCGGGTGCTGAAGTTCCCCTGGTTTAAGACCCCGGGTTGTCTACCTGAATGTAGAACGCGTAGATCCCCAGCAATAGCCAGAACACCATGAACAACCATGGCGCGCGCATGGAGAACAGCAGCGACTTGCGATACCCCTTGTGGGATGACTCGGTTTCGCAGAACAGCGGCGACTCGTCGTAGGCCAGGCCCATGACCGGCTCGCTGCGCAGCAGTTCGCTTTGCTTGTAATGCCAGTGATCGATGATTTCGTAGGCTGCACGAATGCCCGGCCAGGCGTTCAACGAACTGAGGATGCCCAACGCCACCAGAAACACCGGCACCACCAGGGTGAACAACTTGCCCCATTCCGGGTTGAGGTTGCCCATGCCGGAGACGAAGGCGATCACCAGGAACGACTGGGCCGTGAGGTAGGCGTCGGTACGGTTGGCCAGGATGCTGGTCTCGTACTGGATTTCTCGCCGATAGAAGTCCAGGCGGTCCTTGGGCGAGCCGAAAATCTTGGCGTTGTGTTCACTGTGGTCGGTCAGCGCGGCTTCGGGGGTCTGGGGCGAGATGATTCTGGGCACGTCGATGCTCCACACGGGGTCGGGTGAAGTTAGAAAAAAAGGGCCTGGGGGAAGTTCAAGTTTGTTCGCGCACCAAACAAGGGCATGCAGTGCACTGTAGTGAGCGGGCTTGTCCCGCGCTGGAGTGCGCAGCGCTCCCGCTTTTTTTGG
>NZ_JBSVWB010000058.1:0-37835 GCF_054071795.1 Pseudomonas sp. SDO5271_S396 | reverse complement strand
TGCCTGCGATGGCATCACCTTGGTCTAACTGAAAGACCGAGGTGCCTGCATCGCGGGCAAGCCCTGCTCCCACACAAGCCCGCTCCCACATTGGGTTTTGTGGTTTTAGCGCTGGTGCACCAGCTGCCCCGCCGCATACGTCTGCAACACCGTCCGGTCATCCCCCAGGGTCATCAACACGAACAACGTCTCGGCTATGTTCTTCGCCTGCTTCAAGCGATAGCTCAGCAGCGGCGTAGCGTTGTAATCCAACACCAAAAAGTCCGCATCCGTCCCCGGTTGCAGCGTACCGATCTTGTCTTCCAGGCGCAGTGCCCGCGCGCCACCCAGGGTGGCCAGGTACAGCGACTTGAACGGACTCAACCGCGCGCCCTGCAATTGCATGACCTTGTAGGCTTCGTTCAGGGTTTGCAGCAGTGAGAAACTGGTGCCGCCGCCAACGTCCGTTCCCAGGCCCACATTCAATTTATGTTTCTCGGCCATCGGCAGGTTGAACAAACCACTGCCCAGGAAGAAATTCGAAGTCGGGCAGAACGCTACCGCAGAACCCGTCTCTGCCAGCCGTGCACACTCGTCATCACACAGGTGCACGCCGTGGGCAAACACCGAGCGCTCGCCCAGTAGCTTGTAATGGTCGTACACGTCCAGGTAGCCGCTGCGCTCGGGGAACAGCTCTTTTACCCACTCGACTTCCTGCTTGTTCTCACTGATGTGGGTCTGCATGTAGAGATCCGGGTATTCCCCCAGCAGTTGCCCGGCAAGTGCCAGTTGTTCCGGCGTGCTGGTCGGCGCAAACCGTGGGGTGACCGCGTAGTGCAGGCGGCCTTTGCCGTGCCAGCGCTCGATCAACGCCTTGCTTTCCTGGTAGCCGGATTCGGCGGTGTCGGTGAGGTAGTCCGGCGCGTTGCGGTCCATCATCACCTTGCCGGCGATCATGCGCAGGTCGAGTTTTTCAGCCGCTTCGAAGAACGCGTTCACCGACTGCGGGTGCACGCTGCCGAACACCAGTGCGGTGGTGGTGCCGTTGCGCAGCAGTTCCTTGATGAAAATATCCGCGACTTCCTCGGCATGGGCCTTGTCGGCGAACTGGCTTTCGCACGGGAAGGTGTAGGTGTTGAGCCAGTCGAGCAACTGCTCGCCATAGGCGCCGACCATGCCGGTTTGCGGCAGGTGGATATGGGTGTCGATCAGGCCGGGGGTGATCAGTGCGTCCTGGTAATGGGTGATTTCGATATCGGCGGGCAGGGTCGGCAGCAAATCGCTGGCATGGCCGATGGCGCTGATCTGACCGTTTTCGATCACCAGCAGGCCGTCTTCGAAATACTCATAGGATGCTTCGATGCCCACGTGCGCAGGGTCGGCGATGCTGTGCAGCAGGGCGGCACGGTAGGCTTTGCGAGTCAAAGGCATGGTCATCTCGATTCAAAGGGCTTGGCTGCGGCGTGACGCCGGCAGCAGTTTGGCAATGGGTTCGGCGCTGGCGGTGTGCTGGCCGAAATTGGCGTTGTAGGTGGCGATGATTTCGCCGGCGATGGAAATGGCGATCTCCACCGGCAGTTTGCCCTTCACCTCGGCGAGGCCCATGGGGCAGCGCATGCGTTGCAACTGCGCGGTGTCGAAGCCGCGATCACGCAGGCGGTGTTCGAACTTGACCCGCTTGGTCTTCGAGCCGATCAGACCGAAGTAGGCAAAGTCATTACGTTTGAGCAGGGCGGCAGTGAGTTCCAGGTCCAGCGCGTGATTGTGGGTCATGACGATGCAGTAACTGCCCACCGGCAGGTCGGCAATTTCATCGACCGGCTCTTCGCTGACGATTTTGCGCACGCCTTGGGGGATATGCTCCGGAAACTCCTGATCACGCGAGTCGATCCAGCGCACCCGACACGGCAGGCTCGCCAGCAGCGGCACCAACGCACGCCCCACATGGCCGGCGCCGAATACCGCAATCTGCGCCTGAACCTGGCCCATAGGCTCGAACAGCAATACGGTCACGCCGCCGCAGCATTGGCCCAGGCTGGCCCCCAGGCTGAAACGCTCCAGATGGGTGTTTTGCTGGCCGCGCACGAGCATATCCCGCGCGATCTGCATCGCCTTGTATTCCAGGTGCCCGCCGCCAATGGTGTCGAAGGTCTGCGCGGCGCTGATCACCATCTTGGAACCGGCATTGCGCGGTGTGGAGCCGAGTTCTTCGATGATGGTCACCAGCACGCAGGGTTCGCCGCTGTTTTGTAAGTTGGCGAGGGCGCTGATCCAGTTGTTCATGTTCACCTCAACATTACTGTTGTCAGTCAGGCCGCCATCGCAGGCAAGCCAGCTTCCACAGGAGAATGCATTCCAAATGTGAGAGCTGGCTTGCCTGCGATGGCAGCACCCCGGTCTAGAGCGAAGCCATCTCGGTATCAGCCTCAACCACCTTCGCAACACTCAACTGCCGCATCTGCTCACACCCCCACAACACCCGCTCCGGCGTGGCCGGCGCATCGATCTTCGGCTGATGGCGATAATCACCCAGGCTCGCCACCGCATCCTTGATCGCGCACCACGAGGCGATCCCGAGCATGAACGGCGGTTCGCCCACGGCCTTGGAGTGGAACACCGTGTCTTCGGGGTTCTTGCGGTTCTCCACCAGCTTCACCCGCAGGTCCAGAGGCATGTCGGCCACGGCCGGGATCTTGTAGCTGGCCGGGCCGTTGGTCATCAACTTGCCCTTGTTGTTCCACACCAGCTCTTCCATGGTCAGCCAGCCCATGCCCTGCACAAAACCGCCTTCCACCTGACCGATGTCGATGGCCGGGTTCAGCGAGGCGCCCACGTCGTGGAGGATGTCGGTGCGCAGCATCTTGTATTCGCCGGTCAGGGTGTCGACGATCACTTCGCAGCAGGCCGCGCCGAAGGCGAAGTAGTAGAACGGTCGGCCACGGGACTGGCTGCGGTCGTAGTAGATTTTCGGGGTCTTGTAGAAGCCGGTGCTAGACAGCGAGACCTGGGCGAAATACGCCTGCTGGATCAGCGCCTCGAACGTGAGGATCTGGTCACGCACGCGCACATGGCCATTGTGGAATTGCACATCCGCTTCGCTCACGTCGTATTTGCGTGCGGCAAATTCCACCAGGCGCTGCTTGATGGTTTCGGCGGCGTTCTGCGCGGCCTTGCCGTTCAGGTCGGCGCCGCTGGAGGCCGCCGTTGGCGAGGTGTTGGGCACCTTGTCGGTATTGGTCGCGGTGATCTGCACGCGGTCGATTTCCACCTGGAACACCTCGGCCACCACCTGCGCGACCTTGGTGTTCAGGCCCTGGCCCATCTCGGTGCCGCCGTGGTTCAAGTGGATGCTGCCGTCGGTGTAGATATGGATCAAGGCACCGGCCTGGTTGAGGAAACTGGCGGTGAACGAAATGCCGAATTTCACCGGAGTCAGGGCCAGGCCTTTTTTCAGGATCGGGCTGTGGGCGTTGTACAGGCGGATCGCTTCGCGGCGCTCGGCGTATTGGCTGCTGGCCTCAAGCTCGGCGGTCATTTCTTCGAGCATGTTGTGCTCGACGGTCTGGTAGTAGTGGGTGACGTTGCGCTCGGTCTTGCCGTAGTAGTTGACCTTGCGCACCTCCAGCGGGTCGAGGGCCAGATGGCGGGCGATGGCGTCCATCACTTCCTCGATGGCCACCATGCCTTGCGGGCCGCCGAAGCCGCGATAGGCGGTGTTGGAGGCGGTGTTGGTCTTGCAGCGATGGCCGTTGACCGTGGCGTCGCCCAGGTAATACGAGTTGTCGGAGTGGAACATCGCGCGATCGACAATCGAGTTCGACAGGTCCGGCGAGCAGCCGCAGTTGCCGGCCAGCTCCAGGTTGATGCCGTGCAGGCGCCCGCTGTCGTCGAAGCCCACGTCGTATTCGATATAGAAGGGGTGGCGCTTGCCGGTCATCAGCATGTCTTCGACACGTGGCAGACGCATCTTGGTCGGCTGCCCGGTGAGGCGTGCGACTACCGCGCACAGGCACGCCGGGCTGGCCGCCTGGGTTTCCTTGCCGCCGAAACCACCGCCCATGCGGCGCATGTCGACGACAATCTTGTTCATCGACACGTCCAGCACCTCGGCCACGAGCTTCTGCACTTCAGTGGGGTTCTGGGTGGAGCAATAGACGATCATGCCGCCGTCCTCGGTGGGCATCACCGAGGAAATCTGGGTTTCCAGGTAGAAATGCTCCTGGCCGCCGATATGCAGGGTGCCCTGGATACGGTGTTTCGCCGTGGCCAGTGCGCCCGCCGAATCACCGCGCTGGTGGGTGTGGCTGTCGAGCACGAAGTGCTTCTTGCGAAACGCCTCGACCACGTCGAGCACCGGCTCCAGATCTTCGTATTCGATCACGGCGGCCATCGCCGCCTTGCGCGCGGTTTCCAGATCGCGGGCGGCAACCGCCAACACCACCTGGCCGACAAACTGTACGGTGTCGATTGCCAGCAACGGATCGCCGGGCATCAACGGGCCGATGTCCTTCAGGCCCGGCACGTCTTCATGGGTGATGACGATGCGCACGCCTTCAAAGGCATAGCAGGGCGCGGTGTCGATGCTGAGGATTTTCGCGTGGGCGCGGTCGGACATGCGCGCATACAGGTGCAACTGGTTGGGGAATTCCAGGCGGTCATCGATGTACTGGGCTTCGCCGCAAACGTGCTTGGCGGCACTGTCATGCTTGACGCTGCGGCCCACCCCGGAGGTGAGGTCCTGGGCGAACAGCTCGGCGAGTTCGGCCTGGGTTTTAACGACGGCGTGATGGTTAGACATAAGCGGTCACCCGAGTCTCGATGTGCGGCGTTTGCAGTTCGATGAAGTATTTGCGCAGCAGGTTTTGCGCACTGAGCAGGCGGTATTCCTTGCTGGCGCGGAAGTCCGACAACGGGGTGAAGTCCTGGGTCAGGGCGGCGCAGGCCTTTTCCACGGTAGCGGCGTTCCAGGTGGCGCCGATCAGCGCGGTTTCGCAGTGTTTGGCGCGTTTCGGGATAGCGGCCATGCCACCGAAAGCCACGCGGGCATCGCTGATCACACCGTTGTCGAGCGTCAGGTTGAAGGCGGCGCAGACTGCGGAAATGTCATCGTCCAGGCGTTTGGAGACTTTGTAGGCACGGAACTGCGCGTGGCCCTTGGGCACAATGATCTTCTCGATGAACTCGCTGTCCTGGCGGGCAGTGACACGGTAATCGATGAAATAGTCTTCCAGCGCCAGGGTGCGGCGGGTGTTGCCCTTGCACAGCACGATTTGCGCGCCCAGGGCAATCAGCAGCGGCGGCGAATCGCCAATCGGCGAGGCGTTGCCGATATTGCCGCCCAGGGTGCCCTGGTTGCGGATCTGCAGCGAGGCGAAACGGTGCAGCAGTTCGCCGAAGTCCGGGTATTCGTGGTCCAGCGCGGTGTAACAGTCGGAAAGGGCAGTGGCGGCGCCGATCTCCAGGCGATCCTCGAAGGACTCGATGCGCTTCATTTCTTCGATATTGCCGACGTAGATCATCACTGGCAGCGTGCGGTGGAACTGGGTGACCTCCAGCGCCAGGTCGGTACCACCGGCCAGCAGACGGGCTTGCGGGTAGGCGTCGTAGAGGTCGGCCAGGTCGGCGACGGTCAGGGGCACCAGGCAACGTTTGTCGCCACTGTTGAGTTCGCCGGTTTGGGTGGGGGCGATAGCCTTGAGGCGCGCGATGGTCTGGGCTTCACGGCTGTCGAACTGGTCTTGCGGTTTGTTGCAGCACGCCTGTTCGGCAGCGGCCAGGATCGGGCGATAGCCGGTGCAGCGGCACAGGTTGCCGGCCAGGGCTTCATGGGCTTTCTGGCTGTCGGGGGCGTCGCTGTTCTTTTGCAGGGCAAACAACGACATCACGAAGCCCGGGGTGCAAAAGCCGCACTGCGAGCCGTGGCACTCCACCATGGCTTGTTGCACGCTGTGCAGTTGGCCCTGGTGCTTGAGGTCTTCGACGCTGATCAGTTGTTTGCCGTGCAGGGATGACACAAAGGTCAGGCACGAGTTGAGGCTGCGATAACGAATCTGTTCGGTGCCCTGTTCATCGGTGTGCAACTCGCCGACCACCACGGTGCACGCACCGCAATCGCCGCTGGCGCAGCCTTCCTTGGTACCGGATTTGCCCAGGTGCTCGCGCAGATAGTTGAGCACGGTCAGGTTGGGGTCCAGGGCATGCTCGCTACGGAGTTCCTGGTTGAGTAAAAACTGGATCACGGAAGGCCTCGCAGACTCATTATTGTTGTTAACCGCTTTGCGCCGAATCTAGTCATGTCTGACTTTTCGGTCAATGATTTTCTGACCGAAAGGTCAGGAAATTGCGATTACAACCTGTTCAAGTATGGTCCAGTCTCCTGGAACCGGCGTTTTTGGCGATTTCCAGGCTTTAAGGGTTGCGTGTTTCATGCCAAATTCAGCCGCGTGGGCCTAGCGCCATCAGCCGGGCATTTGCGCTACACTGCCGCGCTTGTACCGATAGATGATTTTGAAGGGAAAACATGACGTTCAAGGCGCCGGACAGTCTCGCCGAGCAAATCGCTCACCACCTCGCCGAACGTATCATTCGCGGCGAACTCAAGCCTGGGGAGCGGATCCAGGAACAGAAGGTCACGCTGGCGCTGAACGTCAGCCGTGGTTCCGTGCGCGAAGCCCTGCTGATTCTCGAACGTCGCCACCTGATCGCGATCCTGCCGCGCCGTGGCGCCCACGTCACCGAACTCACCGCCCACAAGGTGCAGAGCCTGTGCACGTTGATGGGTGAGCTGTACATCCTGCTGGCCAACGCGGTTGCCAGCGGCTGGCAGAGCCACGCCGACATGGCGCCGTTCCTGCAGATCCAGCAGCGTCTGGTCAGCGCCTACGACCGTCAGGACATCCGCGCCTTCGTCGCCGAAAGCTTCAATGTGATGCGCCCGGCGTACCCCTTCGCCAACAACCCGTATCTGCAAGAGACTGTCGAGAACCTGCAGCCGGCGATGAACCGTGCCTATTACCTGGCCCTGGACCAGCGCAAGGCCTCGATGAGCGAATACCTGGTGTTGTTCGAGCAACTGCTCGCCGCCGTCCTGGCCCGTGACCTGGTGCAAATTCGCCTGGTGCTGTCGGCTTACGGCCAGCGCAGTTGCTCGTTGATCATCGCTGCGTTGGCGGACGCCTAAACGTGCGGCTCAAGTGCATCAAACTGGCGGGGTTCAAATCCTTCGTCGACCCGACCACGGTGAACTTCCCCAGTAACATGGCGGCGGTGGTCGGGCCCAACGGTTGCGGCAAGTCGAACATCATCGACGCCGTCCGCTGGGTGATGGGCGAGAGCTCGGCCAAAAACCTGCGCGGCGAGTCGATGACCGACGTCATCTTCAACGGCTCCACCAGCCGCAAGCCGGTGAGCCAGGCGAGCATCGAGCTGGTGTTCGACAACTCCGACGGCACTCTCATCGGCGAATACGCGGCCTATGCCGAGATTTCCATTCGCCGCAAAGTGACCCGCGACAGTCAGAACAGTTACTTCCTCAACGGCGCCAAGTGCCGCCGCAAGGACATTACCGACATCTTTCTGGGCACTGGCCTGGGCCCGCGCAGCTACTCGATCATCGAGCAGGGCATGATCTCCAAGCTGATCGAGGCCAAGCCCGAAGACCTGCGCAACTTTATCGAAGAAGCCGCCGGCATCTCCAAATACAAGGAGCGCCGTCGCGAGACCGAAAACCGTATCCGCCGCACCCACGAAAACCTGGCGCGCCTGACCGACCTGCGTGAAGAGCTGGAGCGCCAGCTTGAACGCTTGCATCGCCAGGCCCAGGCAGCGGAGAAGTATCAGGAATACAAGGCCGAAGAACGCCAACTCAAGGCGCAGCTCTCGGCCCTGCGCTGGCAGGCGCTGAATGACCAGGTGGGTCAGCGCGAAGCGATCATCGGCACCCAGGAAATCAGCTTCGAAGCCCTGGTGGCCGAACAGCGCAATGCCGACGCCAGCATCGAACGCCTGCGCGACGGGCACCATGACCTGTCCGAGCGCTTCAATCTGGTGCAGGGGCGCTTCTATTCGGTGGGCGGCGATATCGCCCGCGTCGAGCAAAGCATCCAGCATGGCCAGCAGCGCTTGCGCCAGTTGCAGGATGATTTGAAAGAAGCCGAGCGCGCGCGCCTGGAGACCGAGTCTCACCTGGGCCATGACCGCACCTTGCTGCTGACGCTCGGCGAAGAGCTGGACATGCTCACGCCCGAGCAGGAAGTCACCAGTGCCGCCGCCGAAGAAGCCGCCGCTGCGCTGGAAGAGTCCGAAACCACCATGCACGGCTGGCAGGAGCAGTGGGACGCCTTCAACCTGCAATCCGCTGAGCCACGCCGCCAGGCCGAAGTGCAGCAGTCGCGCATCCAGCAACTGGAAACCAGCATGGAGCGCCTGGCCGAACGCCAGCGGCGCATGCAGGAAGAGCGCGCGTTGCTCTCCGCCGACCCGGAAGATGCCGCGATCCTGGAACTCAGCGAGCAACTGGCTGAAAGCGAGATGACCCTGGAAGAGCTGGAGGCCAGCGAAGAGCAGCAAGTGGAACGCCTGGAGCAACTGCGTCAGCAATTGCAACAGGCAACCCAGGCGCAGCAACAGGCCCAGGGCGATCTGCAGCGCCTCAATGGTCGCCTGGCCTCCCTCGAAGCCTTGCAGCAAGCGGCATTGGACCCCGGCACCGGCACCGCCGAGTGGCTGCGCGACCAGCACCTGGCCGAGCGCCCACGCCTGGCTGAAGGCTTGAAAGTCGAAGCTGGCTGGGAACTGGCGGTAGAAACCGTACTGGGTGCCGACCTGCAAGCGGTGCTGGTGGATGATTTCGGCGGTTTTGACCTGACAGGCTTCGCCCAGGGCGATTTGCGTTTGCTCAGCCCGGCGGCGGACGGCACGCGGGTGCCGGGCAGCCTGCTGGACAAGGTTGAGGCCGCGATTGATCTGGCACCGTGGCTGGGCCAGGTCAAACCGGTGGACTCCCTGGAACACGCGTTGGCTCAGCGCGGCCAGCTGGCTGCCGGTGAAAGCCTGATCAGCCGCGATGGCTACTGGGTGGGGCGGCACTTCCTGCGGGTGCGCCGCGCCAGTGAAGCGGAAAGCGGCGTGCTGGCTCGTGGCCAGGAAATCGTCAACCTGATCGCTGAGCGTGAAGAACGCGAAGCTACCCTTGAGGGCTTGGAAACCCAGTTGCAAACCCTGCGCGCCACCCAACGCCAGCAGGAAACCGGCCGCGAACACCTGCGTCGCCTGTTGCAGGACGAGGCGCGTCAGCAAGGCGAACTCAAGGCCCAGCTTTCGGCGAGCAAGGCCAAGGTGGAGCAATTGTCCTTGCGTCGCACCCGTCTCGATGAAGAAATTGCCGAGATGGGCGAGCAACGTGCCCTGGAGCACGAACAGATCGGCGAAGCGCGTGTGCATTTGCAGGACGCGCTCGACAGCATGGCTCTCGACACCGAGCAGCGCGAATTGCTGCTGGCCCAGCGTGACAGTCTGCGTGAACGCTTGGATCGCGTACGCCAGGAAGCCCGTCAGCACAAGGACCACGCCCATCAGTTGGCGGTGCGTCTGGGCTCGCTCAAAGCCCAGCACGCGTCGACGGCCCAGGCCCTTGAGCGTCTGGAGATGCAGTCCGAACGCCTCACCGAAAAGCGCGAGCAATTGAGTCTCAACCTGGAGGAGGGCGAAGCGCCGCTGGAAGAGCTGCGGCTCAAGCTCGAGGAATTGCTCGACAAGCGCATGACTGTCGACGAAGAACTCAAGACCGCGCAGATCGCTCTCGAAGATGCAGACCGTGAACTGCGCGACGCGGAAAAACGCCGGACCCAGGCCGAGCAGCAATCCCAGCTGATCCGCGGCCAGCTCGAACAACAGCGCATGGAATGGCAGGCCCTGACTGTGCGCCGTAAAACCCTGCAAGACCAGTTGCTGGAGGACGGCTACGACCTGCACGGCGTGCTCAACACCCTGACCGCCCAGGCCAGCGAGCAAGAGGCCGAAGAAGAACTTGAGCGCATCGCCGCGCGTATTCAACGCCTCGGTGCGATCAACCTCGCGGCCATCGACGAATACCAGCAGCAATCCGAACGCAAGCGTTATTTGGATGCTCAGGATGCCGACCTGGTCGAAGCCCTGGACACCCTGGAGAACGTGATCCGCAAGATCGACAAGGAAACCCGCAACCGCTTCAAGGATACCTTTGATCAGATTAATGGCGGTTTACAGGCGTTATTCCCGAAAGTTTTCGGTGGTGGCAGCGCTTACTTGGAACTGACGGGCGAAGATCTACTCGATACTGGGGTGACGATCATGGCGCGGCCTCCGGGCAAGAAGAACAGCACCATCCATTTGTTGTCCGGTGGCGAGAAAGCCCTGACCGCATTGGCCCTGGTATTTGCCATCTTCAAGTTGAACCCGGCGCCGTTCTGCATGCTCGACGAAGTTGACGCCCCGCTGGATGACGCTAACGTTGGACGGTACGCGCGGTTGGTGAAAGAGATGTCCCAGACCGTGCAGTTCATCTATATCACCCACAACAAGATCGCCATGGAAATGGCCGATCAGTTGATGGGGGTCACGATGCATGAGCCGGGCTGTTCGCGTCTGGTGGCGGTGGATGTGGAAGAAGCGATGGCGATGGTGGAATCCTGACCTGCGCTTTGCAGGAGAATTTTCGGCGCGCGGTAAGGTCTTTTGCAGGTCGCGTAAAGATGGCCTAACGACATAATTGTTCGAAGGCATTTTGACAGACGGTGTAAAGTTATCTTTGGTCGTGCTAGTTTAATGTCAATTTTGCGTATGCGTGGGCAAAACGTCAGTCAGAACATAGAGTTGGCGCCACGTTTTAAAGCGGTTTGCACAGTGCTAAACCCCTTATTTTTCAGCATTTTTTATTAGAGGCACGGGATTACATGGAAATCGGTCTGCGCGAGTGGCTGATCGTCATCGGCATTATTGTCATTGCCGGTATTCTTTTTGATGGCTGGCGCCGCATGCGCGGTGGCAAGGGCAAGCTCAAATTCCGTCTGGACCGAAATCTGTCCAACCTGCCCGATGACGACGGCAATGCCGAGCTGCTGGGCCCGTCCCGCGTGCTGGACACCCACAAGGAGCCGCAACTGGACGAGCACGACTTGCCGTCGATGAGCGCGCCGGTGCGTGAAGCCCGCGAGCCGTCCGCCAAGCGTGGGAAACGCGCTGCTGCTGCGGTGGCCGAGCCCCACCAGGGCGACCTGAACCTGGACGTGGACGAAGGTCCGAGCTTCAGCAGCCGCGACGATGATTTCCCCGATGAGAACATTGGCAAGCAGGCGTCGCGTCAGTCCGTGAGCGATCAGCCGGCGGCCGAAGAAGTGCTGGTGATCAGCGTTATTTGTCGTGATGCGGCTGGCTTCAAGGGCCCGGCGCTGTTGCAGAACATCCTCGAAAGCGGCCTGCGCTTCGGCGAAATGGACATCTTCCACCGCCACGAAAGCATGGCCGGCAACGGTGAGGTGCTGTTCTCCATGGCCAACGCGGTCAAGCCGGGTACCTTCGATCTGGACGATATCGACCTGTTCAGCACCCCGGCGGTGAGCTTCTTCCTCGGCCTGCCAGGCCCGCGTCACCCGAAGCAGGCCTTCGACGTGATGGTGGCGGCGGCGCGCAAGCTGTCCCAGGAACTGAACGGCGAACTCAAGGACGATCAACGCAGCGTCCTGACCGCCCAGACCATCGAGCATTACCGTCAGCGCATCGTCGAGTTCGAGCGTCGCGCCCTGACCCAGAAACGCTGAGTAACATAAGCGCACCAACATTTGAGCAGCTTCGGCTGCTCTTTTGCTTTATGAGAGAACACCCATGACCGCCGCCCACACCCGCATCCTCGAACTGCGCGCTGAACTGGATCAGCACAACTACCGTTACCACGTCCTCGACGAGCCGAGCATTCCGGACGCCGAGTACGACCGACTGTTCCACGAGCTCAAGGCCCTGGAGGCCGAGCATCCGGAACTGGTCACCCGGGACTCACCGACGCAGCGGGTGGGCAGTGCGGCGCTGTCGGCGTTCACTCAGGTCAGGCACGCAATTCCCATGCTCAGCCTGGGCAACGCGTTCGATGAAAGCACCATGCTGGAGTTCGATCGCCGGGTCACCGAGGGCCTTGACCTACCGGTAGGTGATCTGTTCGGCGGCGGTGCGGCGGTGGAGTACAGCTGCGAGCCCAAGCTGGATGGCCTGGCGGTCAGCCTGCTGTATGAACATGGCGAGTTGGTGCGCGGCGCTACCCGGGGGGATGGCACTACCGGCGAAGACATCAGCGTCAACGTGCGCACCGTACGCAATATCCCTCTGAAACTGCACGGCAGTGGCTGGCCGGCGACCCTGGAAGTACGTGGTGAAGTGTTCATGTCCAAGGCCGGTTTCGAGCGGCTCAATGCTTCGCAACTGGAAGTCGGCGGCAAGACCTTCGCCAACCCGCGCAATGCCGCCGCCGGCAGCTTGCGCCAGTTGGACTCGAAGATTACCGCCAGCCGCCCGCTGGAATTCTGCTGCTACGGTGTGACCACCGACCTCAGCGACACCCATATCGGCAACCTGCAACAGCTGAAAAAATGGGGCATGCCCATCAGCCACGAGCTGAAGCTGGCCAAGGGCATTCAGGATTGCCTGGACTATTACCGCGACATCGGCGAGCGACGTAACAGCCTCGCCTATGAAATCGACGGCGTGGTGTTCAAGGTCAACAGCATTGCGTCCCAGCGTGAACTGGGCTTTCGCGCCCGCGAACCGCGCTGGGCCATTGCCCATAAATTCCCGGCCATGGAAGAACTCACCGAACTGCTCGACGTGGAGTTCCAGGTCGGCCGCACCGGCGCCGTAACCCCGGTGGCGCGGTTGAAACCGGTCAAGGTCGCGGGTGTCACCGTGTCCAACGCCACCTTGCACAACATGGACGAAGTGGCGCGCCTGGGCTTGATGATCGGCGACACCGTGATCATCCGCCGTGCGGGTGATGTGATCCCGCAGGTGGTGTCGGTGGTCGCCGAACGTCGCCCGGAAGATGCGCGAGCCGTGCAGATCCCCGAGAGTTGCCCGGTGTGCGGCTCCCATGTGGAGCGCACGCAACTGGTCAAGCGCAGCAAGGGCAAGGAAACCGTCAGCGAAGGCGCGGTGTACCGTTGCGTCGGGCGCCTGGCCTGTGGTGCGCAGCTCAAGCAGGCGATCATTCATTTCGTCTCGCGCCGCGCCATGGACATCGACGGCCTGGGCGACAAGACCATCGAGCAACTGGTGGACGAAAAACTCATCGGCTCGCCGGCGGATCTCTACAGACTCAAGTACGAGCAGATCATCGACCTGGAAGGTTTCGCCGACATCTCCAGCAAGAAGCTGATCACCGCCATCGAAAACAGCAAGAGCCCGACCCTGGCACGGTTTATCTACGCGTTGGGCATTCCCGATGTGGGCGAGGAAACCGCCAAGGTGCTGGCGCGCTCCCTGGCCTCCCTGGAGCGGGTACAGAAAGCCTTGCCGGAAGTGCTGACTTACCTGCCGGATGTGGGGCTGGAAGTGGCGCATGAGATTCACAGTTTTTTCGAAGACAGTCACAACCAGGACGTCATCGGCGCGCTGTTGTCCCCGGATGAATGCGCGCTGCAATTGCAGGATCAGGGCGAGTTGAGCGCGGAGTTCGCCGCCAGTACCACCCTGGGCGGCCTGCTCGACAAGCTGCACGTGCCCAGCGTCGGCCCGGGTGCTGCGCAGAAACTGGCGGACAAGTTCATCACCCTGGAAGGCGTGATCAAGGCCGACTGGCTGGATATGCGCCAGGCGTTGCCCGAGAAACAGGCCAAGGCCGTGCGCGATTTCTTCGATAACCCGGACAACGCCAACCACGCCCTGGCCATCGAGCAACAGCTCAAGGACTTCGGCATGCACTGGCAGAGCGAGAAAAAGGTAGTCGAAGGCTTGCCGGAAGCCGGGCACACCTGGGTGCTCACCGGCTCCCTGGAGCTGATGAGCCGCGACGTGGCCAAGGACAAGCTGGAAAGCCTCGGCGCCAAGGTGGCCGGCTCTGTGTCGGCGAAGACCCACTGCGTGGTCGCCGGCCCGGGTGCTGGTTCCAAGCTGGCCAAGGCCAGCGAGCTGGGCCTGAAAGTGCTGGATGAAGAAGCCTTCGTCGCCTTCCTCGCCAAACACAACATCTCCGTCTGATTGGGACTTTGTGGTGAGCGGGCTTGCCCGCTCACCACACGCGTACGGAACGATTTCGAAGGGAAATTGATCTAGTCTCTGTCTTCCAGGGAGAGATCGCCATGTTCCGCTACTTCGAGCAGCTCAGTTCGCGCATCGCCGCCCCGTTCACGGCAGGCCGCAACAGTAAGGTGTGGCAGTGCCGCTGCGGGCAATCCCTGTTCTTTCGCAACAGCCAATGCCTGGCGTGCCAGGCGCTGCTGGGTTATCAGCCCCAGCAAGCCCGGCTGGCGTCCCTGCAACCGGGCCCGGTAGAAGGCACCTGGCTGCAAGACGATAACCACGAAGCCGGGGCGTTTCGCCGCTGCGCCAACCTGGACACCCCGGCGGCCTGCAACTGGCTGATCCCGGCCCACAGCACCGCCACGCTGTGCGTGGCGTGCAGCCTGAACCGCACCATCCCCGATCTATCCATCCCGGAAAACCACGAACGCTGGCGCAAAGTGGAGACCGCCAAGCGCCGCCTGGTGGCGCAGTTGATCAGCCTCGGCCTGCCCGTGGTGCCCAAAAGCGTCGACGAGGGCACCGGCCTGGCTTTCGACTTCGTCGGTATCGACCTGGAAGGCAACGTGCCCATGACCGGCCACGCCAACGGCCTGATCACCCTGGATATCAAGGAAGCCGACGACGCTCACCGGGAAAAGGTCCGGGTCCAGATGCGCGAGCCCTACCGCACCCTGCTCGGGCATTTCCGACATGAGGTCGGCCATTACTACTGGGATCGGCTGATCGCCACGACTCAATGGATCGAACCCTTCAGACACCTGTTCGGCGACGAACGCGCCAGTTATGCCGACGCCCTCGACCAGCACTACCAGAACGGTCCACGCCCGGACTGGCAACAAACCTGCGTCAGTGCCTACGCCACCATGCACCCCTGGGAAGACTGGGCCGAAACCTGGGCCCACTACTTGCACATGATGGACGCCGTCGACACCGCGCTTGGCTTCGGCATGAGCGCCCGCGAGATGGACCTGGATTACCAGCCGTTCCCCCTCACCAGCCTCTACGACCCGACACACCCTGGCGGGCCGGCGTTCCTGTCATTCGTCAACGCCTGGATCGAGCTGGCCGGCATGCTCAACGAACTGTCCCGCAGCATGGGCCAGCCGGATTTCTACCCCTTTGTCCTGCCGCCTGCGGTCATCGCCAAGCTGCACTTCATTCACTTGGTGATCCAGGAAGAGGGTGGCCGGGCGGATGAGGTGGTACAGGCTCAATAATTCGCTGGATGTGCGAGGTGGCTTGCCGCGATGGCCTCCCGATGGTCGCCCAGATGCACCGAGTCACCTGTATCGCGGGCAAGCCCGGCTCCCACAGGGTGTTAGGGTGCGCTCGGGGGCACCGACAAGTGCTTGAGCCTCTTCATATTTTTAAACCGACATCAGCGGTTGTAACTTCCCATGAGATCGGTACAATGGCCCCGCTTGCCGAGAGGCAAGTGTCGTTATGGTGACCCCATCGGTCCCCCCGCAACGATTACCCGTGAACCTGGTCAGAGCCGGAAGGCAGCAGCCACAGCGGGAACATTGTGTGCCGGGGTGTGGCTGGTGGGGTTGCCTCCATTTTATAAATCTTTGATTTTAAAAAGATTTATCAGAAAGAAAATTCGAAGTGTGACAGCGTTTAGGTATATCTAAGTGATGCACCGTGCTGGCAATCCTACCTCGTTCATTTTACTCACACCATCCTAGCCAATCAGTTTGCGGTGTCATCTGTGAGCCGCCACTACCAATCACTCTTGTGCATATATCTGCTTTTTGGCGGCAATGTAGGCATTGCATCTGCTTGAGTGCGTTTAACCTCTCTCCCTTGCACCACTAATCAAGGAGAGAGCCGTGGGTAGACTCATGCTGACAAGGAAAGTAGACCAAGGCTTCGGCTTACAATCAGGCCCGAGCACGTAGCAGAGCTGGGCGACCTGATCCTCAATGGAATCACCGTCGCCATTTCTGAAGTCACCAGAGAAGGCAAAGTCAGGCTATACGTAGAGGCACCCGATAGCGTGCTGATCCTGCGTGACGAGTTAGAGTTTTTGACCTATCCGTGAGTATGACCGCCTTGCTGCTGAAGAGGAGGGAGCCGTAAGGCTCCCTGTGCTCCCGTTTTGCCTAGATCAAGACTTAAAGTAGCTGATAATCAGGTGACCTACGCCGACCGCTATCTTCGCTAGATCAAGCGAGCGATCCAGCCATGATTTCCCTGTGGTGTGGCTATGCCTGCGCTCTGGTACTCGCCTGGGTAATTCAGCTGTTCCATGGTGCCCATGGCGACTGGAACGAGTACGACGTTTTTTGATAGACATGAGAAAAGCTCCCGTTCGAAAAGGAAAAAAGGAAAAGATTTTTCGAGGGGAGATCAGCGAAGACGGTGTTTGTACCCGCTCAGTTCGGGGCCATCTAGGAGCAGGGGAATGCGTAGGGTTGCGCGGAGGGAGTGAGCAAGGAGGGCATTAAGTTTGGCTAGCGCGTCCAGAATTGCTCTGAGTACGGCAGTCCAGAAGTTCAGTTTTTGTTGTATGCGTTGCGTGTAACCGAAAACACTGATTTGGTTTTCGAGAGAGTTGATGAGGCGGCGTACTTTCGCCAGGGTCTCGGAAAAGTGCCGAGTGATACCGACCGGATTTACGGTGTCGCACGATGTGCCAATAAGCTCTTCTAACGCTCTAGTCGAGGCTTCAAGGCACCTTACCTGCTCTAGTCTTGCAAACTCGGCCTTTAACTCTTCTGTTACGGCATCAAGCACTGGCCCTATGTCAGTCGGCAAGCTGTTTTGGCTGGCTGTTGATGGGTGATCATCCATAGGGATTCTCGCTGTGTTTGAACTGCCCTAACGATAACCCGCCAGAAAGTGGGAGGCAACGTCATTGGCTTGCAAGTTGCCTACGGTTTCGTAGTTGCGGATCTGCCCATTGTTGTTCGATGAGGACGGGCCTGTGGTGTAAATCGAGCTGGAAGGGGTCGAACAGCCGCTCAACGTGATAGCGAGTATGCAGAGTAAGCGCTTCATCATAGTCCTTTACGATAACGCCCAAATGGCGAACAGGCAGTTTGCACAGGGTTAAGGCATAAAGCCATTATGCCGTACTATTTCACAATGGAATGAAGCCATGCAAACAGTAGCTGTTCTGGACGACACGGAAATTGAGTTAGAGGATCTGGTTGATTCGCTGAAGGCACACGGCGTGGTGGTGCTCAACTCTGTCATGCGCGGCTATGCGCAACAGCTCAGAAATGAGGCGGTGAGTGTGATGAGGCTTGAGCAAAGGGATGAAGGCGAAGTCATCAATTATCTGGAGCTTCAATTGAACGTGGCAGGGGAAATCTGGTTTGTGCCTACACTGTTTTTCTCCCGCGTGCATCCCTATGGGCCGGCTTCACCTGCGCTGGTGGGGCGTGCCATGGATGCCTGGGTAGAGCGAGGGTCGCCTGCGTTTTTTCTTTATAAGGATATTTATTCTGCGGGCTGAGCCGGTGAAAAACCGGGGACGCGGTCTCAAGCGAAACGCTGATATCGTGAAGGGTGGCATACTTTAAGGCGGACAAAACGAGGCCCTGGCAGTGGAAAACACCAAAGGTCTGATCCGGCGTCTGGTTCTGGCAGCTGGGGATGCGACATCCACTTCCAAGGGTGTAGATATTGCTCCATGGAAGGAGGTGAAATCGCTGGCGAGCCATCTGGCTCCTCTGCTTGAGCACTATGAAGTCAAATGGCGTGGTCACGGATATATCTATGTCGATCATGAGCGGCATAACATCGACACCGCCAACAGGATACTGCTGGACTTGAGTTTGACCCTCGGTGTTTCGACTCCCTTGGTTCGCGCAAGATTGGTCGAGTTTGGCTGGCTCAGAGATGTCCGCAATGCGCTGCCGCCCCGGATGGTCCGCGCGCCAGAACCGCGTAAACTTTCACTGAACGACCCCTATGGCCGGGATTGACCCTCCGCCGTGTCTTCCCCCGCCGTGAGAACGTATGCAACCGGAACACTTTGACTTATCCAGCCCCGTCTTCCTGCCTGTCACCTTTGAAACCGCCAAAGGTGTGTTGGACGCGGCCGACGCGAAATCCCTTCTCTCTCTCTCCGATCCGGAGCTGGCGGCGGTTCTGGTTATTCAGAACCTGGCGCAAGTGGCTGAAAAGGACCTCACCGCCGACGCGGCGGAGAAGGTGCTGGCCAGGCTGATGGGGTGGGCTGTCGATAACCGGCAGGCAGGGGGTGAAGGCTTGCAGTCGGAGGCGCAGCGTCTGTTCGACCCGCGCAAGTTGTACTTCGGCCTGGAAAACGTCAAAAAGCTGAAGCTGCGTTTTCTCCTTGAGGATGAGGTTCGGGCGCAAGGTTATTTGTTACCCGATGGCAAATGGGACTTTGACTACAAGCTGCGCCACCTTCAGGGCAATAATCCGTTTCGCCAGCAGATGGTCACGCCCCGGCATCGCGAGCGCTGGCTGAGTGCCGAGCAGGACAAGCTGGTCAGGACCTTTCGTGCCAATCTGGATGAAGACTTGCACGTGCAGGGCTATGCCGGGATCGGCAAAAGCCATCTGATCGGTGCCTTGGTGGAGTGTCTGCGGCCCGGTGTCACGCTGGTGCTGGCGCGCACCGGCGGCAAGCTGGCAACGCTGTGCGCACGCACGGGGCTCTCTCCCGAAGGGCGTTCGGTGCTGACTTTCGCCGCGTTTGCCAGGGGCCTGTTGTACGGTCCAAGGCCTCAACCGCAGGCTCCAGGTACTCGCCTGCCAGGCAAGCGGGCGGTGGCGCAGGAACTGAATATCCTCGGTTTTCGCGGGCACGACGCCCAGGCTACGCTGGACCTGTGCCTCAAAGTGCTTGAAGGCTATTGCCATTCCGCCAGCCACACATTGACGGCCCGCCACCTGCCGTACTTCCAGCTCGCGCTGTCCAACGTCGAGTCCCGGGTGCTGCTGGAGTATTCGGCCCGTCTGTGGACGTACCTGGAGGCGAACCCGGCATGGGGTCGGCAGACCGGCTTCGAGACGCTGCTGATGATCAAGCGGGCCAGTCTGGCCGGTGGCGTGGTGCCGCCTCGGTATACCCACGTGCTGATCGACGAAAGCCAGGACATCCCGCCGTCGCTGTTGCAGATCATCGAGCGTGGCCGGCAGGCGCTGATCACACTGGGAGACGAGTACCAGCGGGCCAGTGGCACCCTGGCCAAGCGAACGCGCGAAGTGCGCCAGAGCAACGTCACGTTCTCGGTGCGCTCGGGTCGAAATATCGAGCGGCTGGTCAACCCGTTGATCAGCCTTCACACCGAGAAGAGCAAGGAGCTGTTCGAAGGCGCTCGCGACGCGGACGTGGGCATCGAGTTGTACCCGGAAGGTTTCGTGCCGCCCGAGGGTTGTGTGGTGTTGACCGCTTCCCATTGGGACACGATGAAGTGGGCCATCCAGTTGCAGGATGCCCATTGTGCGTTCAGCTTCGCGGACAAGGCGGCGCAGGACGATCTCACGCAGTTCATGATGACCGCCATCGCGTTGTTCAAGCCGGACTTCTACAGCGATGACTACACCGAGAAGGGCCCCCATCCGTACTTCAGCGACATGGCGGACTGGCGTCAGGTGCGAGACGCAGCCCGGTTCGATGCGTCGTTTGCCTGGATCGACGCCAAGCTGGAAGAAGGCTTCTACGTGTCCGACGTCACCCGCTTGAACAGGCCGAATGGCCGTCCCGGTCAGCGCTGCATGCTGATGCTGGCGCAGGAAGCCGGAGGGCTGGAATTCGACCGGGTCCTGCTGACCCCCGAACTGCTGACCAACACGAAGTTCAAGGATGCGTATGAGTTCGACCAGCGCATTTGTGCGGTCTACATCGCGGTGTCCCGTGCCAGGCTCCAGCTGTATCTGCCCTATGACGTGGTCGATTGGATCGATTACCACAAGTATCAGAAATTCCGTGAGTCACACGGTTATTGATTGAGCCGGGATTAAAGGCCTGGAAAACCCACGAGCTTTTCACAACTTTCAATCCCGTCGCTTTACAACCCAAAACTGCCTTGTTAGTTTGCGCCAGCCACTTGTTTCAGAGTATGACAAGGGCGCGGAATTGATATTGAAGTGCTATCACTTCTTTAACTAACAAGGATGTCTGTCATGAAAAGCCTGCAAGGGTTGCCCCGTCTTATCAGTGCTTCGGTAGGCGCTCCGGGCAAAGCCCGCAACTTGCCCGCCGATGTGCAGTGCATCCAGTACCTGTTCAATTTGATCATTCCCAAACTGGGTTTTCCGTTGGCCGAAAACGGCAAGTGCGACGGCCAGTTGGTGCAGTGCATCAGCCAGTATCAGTTCCGCCATCTCAAATATGCCCACCCCGACGGCGTGATCGACCCCACGGGCCGCACGTTCAACAGCTTGATCGAAGAAGCGGTGAAGGTGCCGGTGAAGGCGTTTCCGACGATGCGCATTCCGAGCTTTCTCAACGTATTCGGCAATAACAACGGCGACGCCGTACAGGCCACGGTCAACGTGTACCTGGACCGCATGCGCGCAATGATCGAAGCCGAGCGACGCAACCGGCAATTGATGCTCCAGGCCACGTGCGACGGGGGCATGACCCTCAGTGAGACGGACTTCCAGAACGCCGCCACACAATTGGGCAACGGTATTTCCGTGAACATCATCAAGGCCTTCGCCACCGTGGAGTCCGGCGGACGTTCGGGATTCGGGCCGGCCAAGTTGCCGGTGATCGCCTTCGAAGGGCATCTGTTTCGCAAGTACACCAAGCACATCTACGACCAGGCTCACCCGCTGTTGTCCTATCCCTACAAGAAGAAGGCCGGGCCGCAGTGGCAGACCAATAACAAGGACCAGACCAAGGCTTGGGAAACCATGGCTACCGCGTTTGGCCTGGACCAGGAGGCCGCGTTGATGTCGGCTTCGTGGGGCATGTTTCAGATCATGGGTTTCAACTATGCCTCGTGCGGTTACAAGACCGTATTTGAATTCGCGGCGGCATTAAAGGTGAATGCCGGCAACCAACTAAAGGCGTTTCTCGGTTTTTGCAGCAAGAGCCCGGCCTTGATGAAGGCCATGAAAGCCAAGGATTTTACCGGCATGGCCTTGAACTATAACGGCGAGGACTACGGCAACTACGACGTCCTGATGAAAAAAGCCTATGACAAACTGGAAGGGAAACATTAAATGACCCGTTTTCTCGCGATTGGTGTGCTGTCGTTGTGTGCCGTGGTACCTGCCTTCGCAGGCACTGCTTCGTTGCACTCGGGCAAGTACGAAGGGTTGATGCTGGCGGTCACGCCGGACCATCAGGTGGAGGGTTTCTACACCGAAGCCATGGGCGAGGGCGTGAGCCGCAGTTGTTCGTTCTACCTGCAAGGCCAGCCCGACGCGCTGACCACCTGGCGCAAAGACGTCTTTCCCGGCAGCGTGGCCGCCTCGTCCGATGGCGTGACCCTGACCGTGGAACAGGGCCGTCAGCATCCCGGTTGCCTCAATGTGCTGATGCCCGAAATCGCCACCGGCCTGGAGCTGAGCCAGACCGCCAACAAGAACTGGATCGGCCTGGTCACGGTTGCCGCCGACAAGGCCTACCTGCTGAAAAACCCGGGTACCAACACTGCCAAGCGTCCGTACATCGTCAAGAATGATGTGGTCGGCGTGCTGGCCTACAAGGACGGCTGGGCCCAGGTCGAGTTCATCAACGCCGATGACCGTTCGTTCACTGGCTGGATCAAGCAGGACCAGTACACCCGGTTGGCTGCGCCGAAGAGCTGATCAGCCGAAGGTTTCGCGCAAGAGCCCGGCGAACGCATCCCGCGCCAGATGCCGCTGGGTGTCCTTGTGCCAGAACAGCAGGTTGTCCACCGCTTGCAGTTCGTCGAAGCGGTAGGACGCCAGCTGATTGGCCTGCTCATAGCGGGCCAGGATGCCTTCCGGTGCCAGCGCCACGCCAATCCCTGCACTCACACAACCGATGATCGTGCCCCAACTGGCATAGCTGGCGATGGCCGGTTTGAAGTCGTGGGGTTTGACCCAGTTTTCCAGCGCCGCCCGATAAGGACACCCGGTGGGCCAGACCAGCAAGGTGCGGCCGGCCAGGTCGGCGGCGCTGTGGATCGGCGCGCTGGAGGCACTGGCGATCAGCACCAGGCGCTCGCTGTAGACCACGCTGTGTTCGAGCTTCGCGCGCTTGCTGCCGCAGGCCACCAGCGCCACATCCAGGCGGTGGTGTTGCAAGTCGTCGAGCAACGGGCCCCAGGCGCCGGTGACCAGTTCAAGGGTGACGTCGGGATAGCGCCGGTGGTATTCGGCCAGCAGTGGCGGCAAACGGCCGCTGGCGCTGGACTCCACGGCACCGATGCGCAGGGTGCCACGGGGAATGGCGTTGGCGTCCACGGCGCGCTTGGACTCGTCCACCAGCGCCAGGATGCGCTCACAGTAATCCAGGAAAATCTCCCCTGCGGCGCTGATCGCCAGTCCGCGACCGGCGCGGATAAACAGCGGCGTGCCCAATTCGCTTTCCAACTGCTTGATGCGCGTAGTGATGTTGGATGGCACGCAATGCAAGAGCTGGGCGGCCTGGGCCACGCTGCCGGTTTGCGCCACGGCTCTCACCATTTTCAGTTGGGCCAGTTCCATTGCTCAGTTCCAGTGATTTCAGAAGTCAGAAACGGTTAATTGTCCTGCGCCTTGCCTGGGCCAAGACTGACGGCATTCCTTCCTGTTTCTGGACGCTGCCGATGAATTCCCCGTCACCCCTGAAGCTTACGCTAGTCATCGCCAGCGTCATCCTTTGCTGGGCTTATTCGCCGATCGGTGTGCACATGGGCCTGCACAGCTACAGCCCTGGCCAACTGGCGCTGCTGCGGTTTCTGATCGCGTCGGTATTCATGGGCGGGGTGGCGCTGGTGGCGGGTATCGGTCGGCCACGCTTGCGCGATCTGCCTTGGTTGCTGGTGTTGGGCTTCTTCGGCGTGTTCCTGCACCACACCAGCCTCAACTATGGGCAGCAATGGGTGACAGCGGCGGCGTCCAGTGTGTTGGCGCAGTCTGCGCCGCTGTTCAGTGTGCTGATTGCGTTTTTTGTATTGAAGGAGCGGGTCAGCGCCTGGCGCTGGAGTTGTTTGCTGCTGGGGTTGTTCGGCGTGCTGGTGGTGATCTGGGGGGACCATGGCATGGGCGACATCGATCCGCGCGGCTTGCTGATTCTGCTGGCGGCGCTGTCGTGGAGCCTGTACTTCGCCATTCAGAAACACTACGCCCATCGCTACAGCCCGCTGACCATGGCGTGCTACATGGTGTGGGTGGGCACGCTGATGCTCTGCGTGAACCTGCCGGGCCTGCCCGCCGCCGTGGTGCACGCACCGTTGGCGGAAAACCTGGCGGTGCTGGTGCTCGGCATATTTCCCAGTGCGCTGGCGTACCTGGCCTGGGGCTATGTGCTCAAGCATGTCGAGGTCAGCCGCGCGTCGGCGGCGATGTACCTGATTCCACCGGTGGCGATGGGCATGGCCGCGACGTTGCTGGGCGAGCACATTGCCGTGCAGGTGATGCTCGGCGGCGTGATCGTGCTGGCCAGCGTCGCGGCCATCAGCCTGGAAGGGCGCTGGCGGCGGTCAGCTGTTCTCGTTCACGCAGAACGCCCGCAAGCGATGGCCGTCGAGGTCCTCGGCGACAAAGGTGTAGCCGAAGTCCAGGGCGGTCGGTGACTGGATGATCGTTGCGCCGCGCTCGACCCATTGGGCGTGCAAGGCATCGATGGCGCCCGGGTCGGGCAGGGAGAACCCCACCTCGCTGCCGCCGCCCGGGGCCTGGGCCTCGGGTTTGGCAGCGTGACGTGCCCACAGGCCAAGCTTCACGCCGTCAGCCAGGTTGAACAGGGCGAACGTGGGATCGAGGATCACCGGAGGCGTATCGAGCAGGCGGCTGTAGAAGTTGGCGCTGGTGGCCGTGCTGTCGACGTAGAGCAGAAAGTAATGGGCGAGGGTGTTCATGGGGTTTCCTTGAGAACTGATGAGTAGGCAGGCGCCAGTCTAGGGGGCGGCCTTGTCAGTTCTTGTCAGGAGTGTGTTCGCCGGTGTACAGCCGGATGATCTCGTCGATTTCTCCCGACATCTTCATGCGCAACAAGGTGCGCAGGATGTGTTGCACCGGTACGTTCGGGTCATTGCGCACGAGGCAGCCCAGGCTTTGCTCGTCGATCACTGCAACCTGGTGCAGCCGTTTGGCGACCGGCATGCGCTGGTTGAAGCGTTCCAGGATCCATTCGTTGCTGACCGCGTACTTGAAGCGACCGGCCACCAGCTTGTGCAGCACCTGTTCCTCGCTGCGGGCGTCATCGCGGGTGAGCTGGCCGCTGGCGAACAGCGGGTCAAGGGTGGCGTAGCGGTAATTGAGCACCGTCCCGATCGATTGCGGCGGCAAGTGGTTCAGGTGCAAGGGCTGGGCCGGCACGCGGGCGCTCACCAACACGTTGCGTTGCACCATCAGCGGTATGCTCCAGGTGTAGTCGCCGGACAGGTTGTCGAGCCAGGCCTGGGAGACGTAGCAGCGTACGTCGATTTCACCGTGCTCCATGGCGCCGGCGATGCGCGCCCGGGCCAGCACATGGAATTCGGCCGGGTGGCCGACCTGGGTGGCCAGGCTCAGCATCAGGTCATACAAAATGCCTTGGGTGGGCCGGCCCTCCTCGAGTTGCACCATGGGCATCGCCCAGCTGTCGGAAATCGCGAAGCGCAGCGGGGCAGGCGCCGCCAGGCTGGCCGTGGTAATCATCCATAAAGCGCCCAGGACTACGCGCATAGACTCTCCGGGTTCAGGGCTTTTCGGGGCCACTCAGGAGAGCTTAGTCAGATTAGGCGAGCGTGCCGGATGCAATTTCCCCCTTGCTCCGCTAGCATTACCGGCCTCTGCTTCCCAGTTGCGACGGTTTTCGATGAGTTATCAGGTTCTTGCACGTAAATGGCGCCCGCGCTCGTTCCGCGAAATGGTCGGCCAGACCCATGTGCTCAAGGCTCTGATCAATGCCTTGGACAGCCAGCGGCTGCACCACGCCTACCTGTTCACCGGTACGCGGGGGGTGGGCAAGACCACCATTGCGCGCATCATCGCCAAGTGCCTGAACTGTGAAACCGGCATCACCTCCACGCCCTGCGGCACCTGCTCGGTATGCCGGGAAATCGACGAAGGGCGTTTCGTCGACCTGATCGAGATCGACGCCGCGAGCCGCACCAAGGTCGAAGACACCCGCGAGCTGCTGGACAACGTGCAGTACGCGCCGAGCCGTGGCCGCTTCAAGGTCTACCTGATCGATGAAGTGCACATGCTGTCCAGCCACTCGTTCAACGCCCTGTTGAAAACCCTGGAAGAGCCGCCGCCCTACGTCAAATTCATCCTCGCCACCACCGACCCGCAGAAACTTCCTGCAACGATTTTGTCGCGGTGCCTGCAGTTCTCCCTGAAGAACATGACCCCCGAGCGGGTGGTCGAGCATTTGACCCACGTGCTGGGCGTCGAGAACGTGCCGTTCGAAGACGACGCATTGTGGTTGCTGGGCCGCGCCGCCGACGGTTCGATGCGCGATGCCATGAGCCTTACCGACCAGGCGATTGCCTTTGGTGAAGGCAAGGTCATGGCCAGCGACGTGCGCGCCATGCTCGGCACCCTGGACCATGGCCAGGTGTTCGACGTGCTGCACGCGCTGCTCGACGGCGATGCCAAGGCGTTGCTTGAAGCCGTGCGCCACCTGTCGGAGCAAGGCCCGGACTGGAACGGCGTGTTGTCCGAGATTCTCAATGTGCTGCACCGCGTGGCCATTGCCCAGGCCCTGCCCGACGGTGTCGACAACGGCCATGGCGACCGCGACCGCGTATTGGCCCTGGCCCAGGCGCTGCCCGCCGAAGATGTGCAGTTCTACTACCAGATGGGCCTGATCGGCCGTCGGGACCTGCCCCTGGCGCCGGACCCGCGAGGCGGGTTCGAGATGGTCCTGTTGCGGATGCTCGCCTTCCGGCCTGCCGATGCGGCAGACGCGCCGAGACAGCCGCTAAAGCCAGTGGGGATCAGCCAGGCCACAGTTGATTCCGCCAAACCAGTGGCTGGCGCGGCCGTTGTCGCTCCAGTGGCTGTCGCTCCGGAGCCGGTTGCCCCCGCGCCTGCGCCCGTGGTGGCCGCGCCGGTGGTCGAGCCGGAACCTTTGCCAGAGCCAGAGCCAGAGCCAGAGCCGGCTCCGGTGGTCGATTTGCCCTGGAACGACCCGGTCGACGCCGAAGTCGAGCAGCAACCCGCTGTGGAGCCGGTGCTGGAAACCACTGGCGAGCAACCCGAACTGACGCCCATGCCCACGCCGACCCCGGACAGCGTGGTGCCGGATGCCCCCGAGTGGGTCAGCGCGCCGGTTCCCGAGCCGACCGTCGCCCAGGTGGAGGCTGCCATTCCCGGCATCGACCTCGACGACGAGCCGCCGCTGGACGAAGACTACATCGAGCCGGACATGGATTCGGCCTACAGCTACCTGGATGACATGGCCAGCGAGCACACCGCCGAGCCGGCTCCGGAGCCCGAAGCGGAACCGGCTGCCGCCCCGGCTACCGGCCTGGCCTTGCAATGGCTGGAGCTGTTCCCGAAATTGCCGATTTCCGGCATGACCGGCAGCATCGCAGCCAACTGCACACTCATTTCCATCGACGGCGACCACTGGCTGTTGCACCTGGACCCGGCCCACAGCGCCCTGTTCAACGCCACCCAGCAACGCCGTCTGAATGATGCACTGAACCAGTACCATGAGCGCACGCTGACCATCGCCATCGAGCTGATCAAGCCCGAGCAGGAAACCCCGGCCCAGGCCGCGACCCGCCGGCGCCTCAACCGTCAGCGCGAGGCCGAGGAGTCGATCCACGGTGATCCGCTCATCCAGCAAATGATGCAACAGTTCGGTGCGGTCGTCCGTCACGATACTATTGAACCTGTCGAAGCCCCGGTGCCCCAGGCGTCCTGACACCGGGCTACTTACTTGATCCACGTACTTTGAGGTGATTCCCATGATGAAAGGTGGCATGGCCGGCCTGATGAAGCAGGCGCAGCAGATGCAGGAAAAGATGGCCAAGATGCAGGAAGAACTGGCCAACGCCGAAGTCACCGGTAAAGCCGGCGGCGATATGGTCAGCGTGGTGATGACCGGTCGCCACGACATCAAGCGCGTGAGCATCGACCCAAGCGTGCTGCCGGGTGTCGGCGAAGACGATCTGGAAATGCTCGAAGCCTTGTTCGCTGCGGCCGTCAACGACGCCGTGCGCAAGATCGAAGCCAACAGCCAGGACAAAATGTCCGGCGTGACCGCCGGCATGCAACTGCCGTCGGGCATGAAGCTGCCGTTCTGATCGGCGAGCGTTAGCTAGACTCCAATGCCAGGCCCCGTGCCTGGCATTTTTTTTGGGTTATTCAGTTGCACCTCGGTGTGCACTGTTCCCATGCTCTGCGAGGGAATGCCGGCCTGGACGCTTCGCGTCCAATCTGAACCCTGACCCAGCCAGCACGGTCTGCACCCTATACCGATGGATTCGATAAAAGGAGCCTCTGATGCCTCAAGAACTGACCCTCAACCAGCGCATCGTTCTGGTTTCACGCCCTCAGGGCGCGCCGACCCCGGAAAACTTCCGCCTGGAGCGCGTCACCCTGCCGGAGCTGGCGGACGGCCAGGTGCTGCTCAAGACCCTCTACCTGTCCCTCGACCCCTACATGCGCGGGCGCATGAGCGATGCGCCGTCCTATGCGGCGCCGGTGGAAATCGATGAGGTGATGACCGGTGGCGCTGTCAGCCGAATCGAACAGTCGCGCAACCCCAAGTTCGAGGTAGGTGACCTGGTGGTTGGCTCTACCGGCTGGCAGAGCCACAGCATTTCCGATGGCCGAAACCTGGTGCCGGTGCCGCGTGGTCTGCCGAGCCCTTCCATGGCCCTGGGTGTGTTGGGCATGCCGGGCATGACCGCCTATATGGGCTTGATGGACATCGGTCAGCCCAAAGCGGGGGAAACCCTGGTGGTAGCTGCTGCTTCCGGCGCGGTGGGGTCGGTGGTAGGGCAGGTGGCCAAGCTCAAGGGCCTGCGGGTGGTGGGCATCGCCGGAGGCGCTGACAAGTGCCGCTACGTGGTGGACGAGCTGGGGTTCGATGCCTGTATCGATCACAAGAGCCCAGGGTTCGCCGAGGAGCTGGCGCTGGCCTGTTTCAAGGGCGTGGATATCTACTTCGAAAACGTCGGCGGCAAGGTGTTCGACGCCGTAGTGCCGCTGCTCAACGCCAAGGCGCGCATTCCTCTGTGCGGGCTGATCGCCAGCTACAACGCCCATCAGCCGCCCAGCGGCCCGGATCGGCTGCCGGCGTTGCAACGCACACTGTTGACCAAGCGTGTGCGCATCCAGGGCTTTATCGTGTTCGACGACTATGGTGACCGCCAGCCCGAATTCCTCAGTGCCATGGCGCCCTGGGTACGGGACGGCAAGATCAAGTTCCGCGAAGACGTGGTCGACGGTCTTGAGCAAGCGCCCGAAGCCTTTATCGGTTTGCTGGAGGGGCGCAACTTCGGCAAGTTGGTGGTGCGCATTTGACGCTCATCCGGGGCGCGGGTATAAACCGCGTCTCGTTGTTTTGTCGGACCCTTGCCCATGAGCTTCAGCCCCCTGATTCGCCAACTGATCGACGCCCTGCGTATTTTGCCGGGCGTGGGCCAGAAAACCGCCCAGCGTATGGCGCTGCAACTGCTGGAGCGTGACCGCAGCGGCGGTGCCCGGTTGGCCCAGGCCCTGAGCCAGGCCATGGAGGGCGTGGGCCACTGCCGGCAGTGCCGCACCCTCACCGAAGAAGAACTCTGCCCGCAATGCGCCGACCCACGCCGCGACGACACGCTGCTGTGCGTGGTGGAGGGGCCGATGGACGTGTATGCGGTGGAACAGACCGGCTATCGCGGTCGCTATTTTGTGCTCAAGGGGCATTTGTCGCCGCTGGACGGCCTGGGCCCCGAGGCCATCGGCATTCCGCAATTGGTGGCGCGTATCGAAGAACAGGGCACCTTCACCGAGGTGATCCTGGCCACCAACCCCACGGTGGAAGGTGAGGCGACCGCGCATTACATCGCCCAGTTGCTCACCAACAAAGGCTTGATCACTTCGCGCATCGCCCACGGCGTGCCGTTGGGAGGCGAGTTGGAACTGGTGGATGGCGGGACGCTGGCGCATTCCTTCGCAGGCCGCAAGCCCATCGCGCTCTAGAGTGCGGCACAAATCAAAATGTGGGAGCTGGCTTGCCTGCGATAGCATCACCGAGACTGTTTCTGATAAACCTCGGTGTCTGTATCGCAGGCAAGCCAGCTCCCACATCTGTTTTGTACAGTAAGTGAGATTGGCATCAGGCTTGATAACCAAGCAAGCGCTTGGTAATTTCGCTCCACATCTCCGTGGAGCTTGCCGATGTCTGCCTTTCAGGACTACTTCGACCCCAGCCACCAATTGGTCCGCGACAGCGTGCGCCGTTTTGTCGAGCGCGAGATGTTGCCGGGCATCGAGCAGTGGGAGGAGGCGCAAGGCTTTCCCCGTGAGCTGTACCTCAAGGCCGGTGCGGCGGGGATCCTGGGTATTGGTTATCCCGAAGCGCTGGGCGGCAGCCACGAGGGCGATCTGTTCGCCAAGGTAGCGGCCAGCGAAGAGCTGATGCGCTGCGGCTCGGGCGGGGTGGTGGCCGGTTTGGGGTCGCTGGATATCGGCTTGCCCCCGGTCGTCAAATGGGCCCGGCCCGAAGTGCGTGAGCGAGTGGCGCCCCAGGTGCTGGCCGGAGAGAAAATCATCGCCCTGGCCGTGACCGAACCGGGCGGCGGTTCCGATGTGGCCAGCTTGCAAACCCGTGCCGTTCGTGACGGCGATCATTACCGCGTCAGCGGCAGCAAAACCTTCATTACCAGCGGTGTCCGTGCCGACTATTACACCGTGGCGGTCCGCACGGGCGGGCCTGGTTTCGCGGGAATCAGCCTGTTGTTGATCGAAAAAGACACGCCCGGTTTCACCGTCGGCCAGCCCCTGAAAAAAATGGGCTGGTGGGCGTCGGATACCGCCGAGCTGTTCTTCGACGACTGCCGGGTGCCTGTGGGCAATCTCATCGGCACCGAAAACATGGGCTTTGCTTGCATCATGGGCAACTTCCAGAGCGAGCGTCTGGCCCTGGCGCTGATGGCTAACATGACCGCGCAGATGGCCCTTGAGCAAAGCCTCCAATGGGCCGCCCAGCGCGAAGCGTTCGGCAAGCCCATCGGCAAGTTCCAGGTACTCAAGCATCGCCTGGCCGAGATGGCCACTGCCGTGGAAGTCTCCCGGGAATTTACCTATCGGCAGGCGGCAAAAATGGCCACTGGCATCAGCGTGATCAAGGAGATTTCCATGGCCAAGAACCTCGCCACCGACACCGCCGACCGCGTCACCCATGATGCTGTGCAGATCTTCGGCGGCCAGGGCTACATGCGCGGCAACCTGGTGGAGCGGCTGTACCGTGACAATCGCATTCTGTCCATTGGGGGTGGGACGCGCGAGGTGATGAACGAGATCATCGCCAAGCAGATGGGGCTTTGATCTTGTGTTGTTCTGGAGGGCTTTATCGCAGGCAAGCCAGCTCCCACAGAGGATCGCATTTCAAAAGTGGGAGCTGGCTTGCCTGCGATGAGGCCGGCTCATGCAAACGTTACTTTTCAGTCAGCCCGAATTGCGTCAGGCAAAACGTCGGGATCCCCATGTCTTCCAGGCGCTGCGAGCCGCCAAGCTCCGGCAGGTCGATGATCGCCGCCGCTTCGAAGATCTTCGCCCCCATGCGCCGCACCAGGTTTGCCGCCGCAATCAAGGTGCCTCCAGTGGCGATCAGGTCATCGAACATCAGCACCGAGTCGCCTTCGCACAGGCTGTCGGCGTGCACTTCCAGAAAGGCCTCGCCGTACTCGGTCTGGTAACCCTCGGCCAGCACATCCGCGGGCAGCTTGCCTTGCTTGCGGAACAGGATCAGCGGTTTGTTCAGTTGGTAGGCGATGATCGAACCGATCAGGAAGCCTCGCGCATCCATCGCGCCGATGTGGCTGAAGTCGGCTTCGACGTAGCGCTGGGCAAAGCTGTCGGCCACCAGGCGCAGGGCGCGGGGCGATTGGAACAGGGGCGTGATGTCACGAAAGATCACCCCAGGCTTGGGGAAGTCGATGACGGGGCGGATCAGGGATTTGATGTCGAACGAGTCGAAGGTCATCGTCGAAGAGTCCTGGGGCTGGAAACGGACTCGAAGTATACCTGCGGCCTCGTCGGTTGGCGCGGCCGCAGGTGTCTGGATCAGCCGTCGAGCGACCCGCCGGCCAGCGCGCACAACTGGATCGGGTCGAGGATATGCACTTCCTTGCCTTCGGCGGCGATCAGCTCGTTTTGCTGAAAGCGCGTGAACACGCGGGACACGGTTTCCACCGCCAGACCCAGGTAATTGCCGATTTCATTGCGCGACATGCTCAGACGGAATTGGTTGGCCGAAAACCCCCGGGCACGGAAGCGCGCCGACAGGTTGACCAGGAAAGTGGCGATTCGCTCGTCGGCTGTTTTCTTCGACAACAGCAACATCATTTGCTGATCGTCGCGAATCTCGCGGCTCATCACCCGCATCAGTTGGCGACGCAATTGCGGCAATTGCAGGGCTAGCTCATCGAGGCGCTCAAAGGGAATTTCGCACACCGACGTGGTTTCCAGGGCCTGGGCCGACACCGGGTGACTCTCGGTGTCCATGCCCGACAAGCCCACCAGTTCGCTGGGCAGGTGGAAACCGGTGATCTGCTCTTCGCCGCCATCGCTCAGGCTGAAGGTCTTCAACGCGCCGGAACGGACTGCATAGACGGAGTCGAATGGGTCGCCCTGGCGAAACAGGAACTCGCCCTTTTTCAGCGGGCGACCGCGTTTGACGATCTCGTCCAGTGCATCCATGTCCTCCAGATTCAGCGAAAGTGGCAGGCAGAGGGGGGCCAGACTGCAATCCTTGCAGTGAGCCTGGCTGTGAGCGCGCAGTTTGACTGGCTCGGACATCTCTTAAATCCTTGTGGGAAAACACACATAAGACGTAAGGGTAACGCACCGGGCCCCAATGAGGCCAGCGTGTACAAAAAACCGGCAACGGAATAAAGGTTTTTGTATCAGGGTCGATACAGGTCTATATCTCAACTATCCAGGGCCCGGATCATGGTTTCCATCAGTGGTGTCAACCCCGCAAATGTTCAAATTCCAACGGTGCCGGAGCCCAGAAAGGATGCTGTGGGAGAAGACACCAGTAATCCATTGGCGCCTCAGGGCGATCCCAAGACCACTGCGGGTGTGGCCGTCACCATCTCCAGCGCGGGTTTTCAGGCCGTCAAGAATGATCGCAACAAAGACATCGATGACAGCAACCTCAAGGACAACGTCAAGCAACTGCTGAAAATGATCCGCGAGTTGAAAAAGCAGATCGCCGACAAGATGGCCGAGATCGCGGCGGCCATGGCCGATACCTCCCTGACGCCGGAGCAGCGCCAGGCCCGCGTGGGTAACTTGCAGTCAGCCTTGTCGACCTTGCAGGGCAGCCTGACCATGGCCCAGATGCAACTGGGCAAGGCCATGAAGGACGAGTCGCCCGAAGCGCAACTGCAAGCGATGAGCCTGGCGTCGAAATAACGCCGGTTCAGATCACCCGCGAGAAACGCTGCCGGTTCTGGTGCTCCAGGTAGGCATCGAACACTATGCACACCGACCGTACCAGCAGCCGCCCGGCGGGCAATACCTGAATGCCGCGGGCGTCGAGTTCGATCAGGCCGTCCGCGGCCATGGCCTCCAGCTGTGGCCAGACCTCGTCGAAATACCCGCGAAAATCCACGTTGAAGGCCTGTTCGATCCCCTCGAATGCCAGGCTGAAATTGCAGATCAACTGCTGAATCACTGCCCGTCGCAAACGGTCATCCCCGGTGCACAGAAGGCCACGGCTGGTGGCCAGTTGCGCGCTGGCCAGGGTGTTCTGGTAACCATTGAGGTCGCTGCTGTTCTGGCAATACAAATCGCCGATCTGGCTGATGGCTGACACGCCAAGACCGATCAGGTCGCAATGGCCGTGGGTGGTGTAGCCCTGGAAGTTGCGTTGCAGGGTGCCTTCTTCCTGGGCGATGGCCAGTTCGTCGTCCGGCAGGGCGAAGTGGTCCATGCCGATGTAGCGATAACCGGCCTGGGTCAGTTGTTCGATGGTGGTTTGCAACATCAGCAGTTTGGCTGCCGGCGAGGGCAGGTCGTCGCTGTGGATGCGCCGCTGGGGCATGAAACGCTCCGGCAGGTGCGCGTAGTTGAACACCGACAGGCGGTCCGGTTGCAGGCGGATCACTTCCTCCACGGTGCGAGCGAAGTTCAGCGGTGTCTGCTTGGGCAGGCCGTAGATCAGGTCGATATTGATCGAGCGAAATTGCAGGGTACGGGCCGCATCGATGACTGCGCGGGTTTCTTCCAGGCTTTGCAGGCGATTGACCGCTCGCTGCACCTCGGGGTCGAGGTCTTGCAGCCCGATGCTCACGCGGTTGAAGCCCAGTTCGCGCAGCAGGCCCATGGTGGCCCAGTCGGCTTCGCGCGGGTCGATTTCGATGCCGTAGTCACCGCCGTCTTCATCCACCAAGTGAAAATGCCGACGCAGGCAGGCCATGAGCTGGCGCAATTCGTCATGGCTGAGAAAAGTCGGGGTGCCGCCGCCGAAGTGCAGCTGTTCAACCTTCTGTCTGGGGTCGAGGTGGCAGGCCAGCAGCTGGATTTCCTGCTCCACACGTTGAAGGTAGGCCTGGGCGCGGCCACGGTCCTTGGTGATCACCTTGTTGCAAGCGCAGTAGTAGCAAATGTTCGCGCAGAACGGCACATGCACATACAGCGACAAGGGCCGCGCGGCTTTGCGACTGTCGCGCAAGGCATGGAGCAGGTCGAAGGTGCCGACCTGGCTGTCGAATTGCACGGCAGTGGGGTAGGACGTGTAGCGCGGTCCCGCCAGGTCGTAGCGGTGAATCAGGTCAGTGTCCCAACGAATGGCGTCGAGCATGCGGGCAGTCCCCCGAAAAGGCTAGTGGGCCGAGTCTAGGGGCGTGGCGCCAGGGGCATCTTGATTTGCATCAACGGGGAGCGGCGCTATGCCACAGGGTGTTTCAATGCCCCATCAGCCAGTGCTGGTGGGGGCCTGGCAAGGTCCAGATACCGAACAGGATCACCAGCACGCCACCGGCCATGCGTATGCTGCGCTTGCTCAGCAACGCAGTCACACGTTCGGCGGCCAGGCCGGTGGCCAGCAGCACCGGCCAGGTGCCCAGGCCGAACGCCAGCATCAGCAATGCGCTGTCCAGCGCGTTGCCCTGGCTGGCGGCCCACAGCAATGTGCTGTAGACCAATCCGCACGGCAACCAGCCCCACAACGCGCCCAACAGCAAGGCGCGGGGCAGGCTGGACACCGGCAGCAAACGATTGGCGATCGGTTGCAGGTACCGCCACAGGCCGCGTCCCAGGCTTTCGATGCGGGTGAGGCCGCTCCACCAGCCCGCCAGGTACAGGCCCATGCTGATCAGCAGCAACCCGGCCAGCACGCGCATGAACATCGCCGCCGGGCTGTTCGCGACGGCCCAGCCGGCCAGGCCGATCAATAGGCCGGCAGCGGCGTAGCTGAGGATACGTCCCAGGTTGTAGGCCAGCAGCAGTTGAAACCTGCGACCGCGTTGCTCCTTGGGGATGGCCAGGGTCAGCGCGCCCATCAGCCCGCCGCACATGCCCAGGCAATGGCCGCCGCCCAACAGGCCGAGGATCAGGGCCGAGACCAGCAGAGGCAGTAGCTCAAGCATGGGGTGGATCTTTGGGTGGTTGCTCGGATGGGTTGGCTTCTTCGATGCCGGCCAGGTGGTTGGGGTCCTGGTCGTCGAACAACACGCTGTGGGCCGGACCGTCGAGGTCGTCGTATTGGCCGCTGTCCACCGCCCAGAAAAAGATGTAGATGGCCACGCCCACCAACAACAGCGCTGCCGGAATCATCACGTATAAAGCTGGCATCGGTACTCCAGGGCTCAGGCCGGCAGCGGGCGGGTGAGTGTGGGGGCGCTGGCGACGTGCGAACCCGGCAGGCGAGTCAGGCGCAAGGCGTTGAGCACCACGGTCAACGAGCTGATGGACATGCCCACCGCCGCCCAGACCGGGGTGATCCAGCCGAGGGCGGCAAACGGCAGCATAAGGCCATTGTACAACCCCGCCCACAGCAGGTTTTCAAGGATTATCCGGCGGGTGCGTTGCGCCAGGCCAAAAGCGTGCACCAGAGCATCCAGGCGGTTGGACAGCAGCACCGCATCGGCGCTGGTTTTGGCCAGGTCCGTGGCCGAGCCCATGGCCACGCTGATATCGGCGGCGGCAAGCACCGGCACATCGTTGACCCCGTCACCGAGCATCAGCACGGTGCGGCCCTGCTGGTGAAGCTGTTGCAGCACCTGCAGCTTGTCGTCGGGGCGCAGGCCGCCGTGGGCTTCGTCGATGCCCAATTCGGTGGCGACACTGGCAACCATCGGCGAACTGTCCCCGGACAGCAGCAGCGTGCGCCAACCCCGTGCCTTGCAGGCGTCCAACAGGGCGGGGGCGTCGCTGCGCAGGCGGTCATCCAATACGAACCAGGCCAGGGCACCCTCGCGGTCGCCCAGCAACAACCACTGTCCGGCTTCATCCGGTGCGGCGGGGACCGGGCAACCACTCAACCCACAGACAAAACCGGGTTGGCCGATACGCAGGATGCGCTCGCCGACACGGCCTTCAAGGCCCAGCCCCGGCGAACTGGTGACTTCATCGGCGGCCAGTGGCGCACGGCCAAAAGCGCGGGCAATCGGGTGTTCGGAACGGTTCTCCAGGGCCGCGGCGAGGCTCAGGCACTCATCGCGGTTCAGCGTGCCCAGGGGATGGATGATACGCAGCGCCAGGCGCCCTTCGGTGAGCGTGCCGGTCTTGTCGAAGATCACCGTGTCGATCTGGTTCAGGCCTTCCAGCACATGGCCACGGGTGAGCAGCAGTCCGAGTTTATGCAAAGTGCCGGTGGCGGCTGTGAGTGCCGTCGGCGTGGCGAGTGACAATGCGCAGGGGCAGGTGGCTACCAGCATCGCCAGTACAATCCAGAAGGCCCGTGATGAATCCAGCTCCCACCACACCAGGCCGATGACGGCGGCGGCGATCAGCGAACACAGCAGGAACCATTGCGCCGCCTGGTCGGCGATTTGCGCCAGGCGCGGCTTTTCGGCCTGGGCGCGTTCCAGCAAGCGCACGATGGCGGACAGGCGCGTGTCATGGCCCAGGGCGCGCACTTCGACCGTCAATGCGCCTTCGACGTTGAGGGTGCCGGCGGTGACGGCGTCGCCGATCTGGCGCGGTTGCGGAAGGTACTCGCCGGTCAGCAGGGATTCATCAATGCTCGACTGACCCTCGAGGATCACGCCATCCGCGGGCAAGACCGCCCCCGGTTGCACCAGCACCTGGTCACCCAGCGCCAATTCGTTCAACAGGATGCGTTCGCTCTGGCCGTCGTTCTTCAGGCGCAGGCACGAGGCCGGCAGCAGGTTGACCAACTGCGCCGTGGCGGCCGCCGTGCGCTCCCGGGCCCGGCGCTCCAGGTAGCGGCCGGCCAGCAGGAACAGGGCGAACATGCCCACGGCATCGAAATACAACTCGCCCACGCCCGTGATCGCGGTCCAGATGCCGGCCAGGTAAGCGCTGCCAATCGCCAAGGACACTGACACATCCATGGTCAGATGGCGTGTGCGCATGTCACGCAGGGCGCCTTTGAAGAACGGCGCGCAGCTGTAGAACACAATGGGCGTGGTGAGAAACATCGCGACCCAGCGCAGGATCACGTGCAGTTCCGGGCTCAGGTCGATATTGAATTCCGGCCAGGTGGCCATGGTCGCCATCATGGCCTGGAACCACAAAAGGCCCGCTACCCCCAACTGACGCAGGGCCAGACGGTTTTCACCGGCCAGTTGCTCGGCGGCGCGGTCGGCCTGGTAAGGGTGCGCGGCGTAGCCAATATGGCGCAGTTCGCTGAGCAGTTGGCTGAGCGGCAATTGCCCATCGGCCCAGCGCACATGCAGGCGATGGTTGGACAGGTTCAGCCGCGCCTCGGCCACGGCGGGCAGGCGCCGCAGGTGCTTTTCGATCAGCCAGCCGCAGGCCGCACAACTGATGCCTTCCATCAGCAGCGTGGTTTCAGCCTGTTCGCCGTCGTGGCGCACAAAGGGTTTTTGCACCTCGGCGCGGTCGTACAGTGCCAGTTCGTCCACCAGTTGCACCGGCAGTGCTTCAGGGTTGGCCGAGGCTTCACTGCGGTGCTGGTAATAGCTTTCCAGGCCGCCGGCCACGATGGCCTCGGCCACGGCCTGGCAGCCCGGGCAGCAGAGTTCGCGGCGTTCGCCGAGGATCATGGCAGTGAAGCGGCTGCCGGAGGGGACGGGCAGGGCGCAGTGGTAGCAGGGGGTGGGGCTGGTCATGGTTATGAATCTTGGTTGGCTGGGAGGGCCTCATCGCGGGCAAGCCCGCTCCCACATTCGGACCACAATCCC
>NZ_JBSVWB010000057.1:0-38946 GCF_054071795.1 Pseudomonas sp. SDO5271_S396 | reverse complement strand
TTGGAATGCATTCCCCTGTGGGAGCCGGGCTTGCCCGCGATAGCGATTTTACAGGCGCAGCAAAGTTTTCCAGGCGCGGTTCTGAAACACCGCAATCGCCTGCTGCATCCGCGCATCCAGCGATTCATCGGTGATCGGTTGGTGGGCCAGTTGCGCCAGCTTGTTCAACTCGCCGTACAAGCGGTCCAGCTCCGGTATGTCCACCACGTGACGGGCGTGGTGCAGCCAGGCCTGGATGCGCTCGATGCGCGGCAGCTGCTCGGCCAGGTCTTCCGGCTGTTGTTGGTAGCGCGGCAGTTGCAGGGCGACGGCGTCTTCGGCCAAGAGGCGCGGCAGCCAGTTGGTGATCTGCGCCGCGCCCTGACGGTTACCCCGCACGTTGCGGTCAACGGTCCAGGTGCGAGCCAGCAGCCAGCGCGATGCGTTGAGTGAGAACAGGCCCCAACGCACGTCGTCCAGTTCTTCGATGAACTGTTCCGGCGCGGCTTTGCGAATGTCTTCATCGTCGTCGCCAGCCTGTACCAGCGGGCGCCAGTCTTCCAGCAATGCATCCAGTGCGCTGCGCAGTTCACGGGTGGCTTGACGCGGTGCGGCCTGGCCCAGGCTGCCGATCAGGGCGCGCAGTTCGCCGAGGTTGTCGACCCAGTCTTGCAGCAGGCGCCAGTGGCCATTGAAGCGGTATTGCTCGGCCAGGCGCTGGCTGCTGCCCAGCAGGTGCCACAGGATCGCGGCGAAGGCATCGTCCAGGGGCATTTCGGCGTGCAGTTGCGGCGCGGGCAGGCTCAGGGAATAGCTGCTGGCGTCGTACAGGCGATAGCCGCGTTCGGCCTTGCTGATATCGCAGGGCATCAGCGCCAGGGTTTCGGCCAATTCGGCGGCCAGTTCCAGCAGGGCGGCCGGTTCGCCTTCGCGCAGTTCCAGTTCCAGCTCGCAGATTTCTTCCTTCTGCTTGCCGACGACCACGTGGCCCAGGTCCAGGGCGGCTTCGATCACCACTTTGGCCTTGCCACGGCCCCAGGCGATTTCGGCGCGTTCACGCACGAAGTCGGTGGTGAAGATCGGCTTGAGGGTCTTTTTGTCCAGTTCGGCCAACTGCTCGGGCCAGCATTCGCCGTCGAGTTTTTTCACGTCGAGCTTGGCTTTGGGCAGGTCCCAGTTGTACTCGTTGCGTTCCGACAGGCCGGCGACGCTCTGGCCTCGGGTCTTGAGGGTCTGGATGATGGCGTCACCGTCCTTGCGCAAGCGCAGGGCGACTTTGGCCTGGGCCAGTTCGCGCTCGGGGGTGTCGAAATACTGGTTCATCAACTCACGGCGTTCCCAGCCACTTTTGTTGCGTTTTTTCAGTAACGGGTGCTCACGCAGCGCGGCGAGTGTTTCGCGGCTGACGCGGAGCTTGATTTCGGTTTCTTTCTGCATGGCCGGAAAATCCAGGATCGGGAGCGCAGCCGGGGAAAAGAGTGGCTGCCAAGGCCGTGCAGTGTACAGGACTGAGCCCGGCAACGCGCCGCAACGGTTTATTGTGTCGTACAGATGGCTCTATAGTGGGCTTCATCCGGGAAGTTGAGAGACCGCGCATGCCATTACCCACCATGAAAGAGCAGTTCGCCGCGCTGATTGCCGCGCCGTCGGTCAGTTGCACCCAGGCGTCTCTCGACCAGACCAATCGCCCCGTGATCGACCTGCTGGCCGGTTGGCTGGGGGATCTGGGGTTCGCCATCGATATCCAGCAGGTCAGCCCTGGCAAATTCAACCTGTTGGCCACGTATGGCACGGGGCCTGGTGGCCTGGTGCTGTCGGGCCATAGCGACACCGTTCCTTACGATGCGGCGCTGTGGAAAACCGATCCGCTCAAGCTGACGGAAGTTGACGGCCGTTGGGTAGGGTTGGGCAGTTGCGACATGAAGGGTTTTTTCGCCCTGGCCATTGAGGCCGTGTTGCCATTGCTGGACCAACCGTTCAAGCAACCCTTGCTGATCCTCGCCACGTGCGACGAAGAAAGCTCCATGGCGGGCGCCCGGGCGCTGGCCGAAGCCGGACGCCCACTGGGCCGTGCGGCGGTGATCGGCGAGCCCACCGGCCTCAAGCCGATCCGCCTGCACAAAGGCGTGATGATGGAGCGTATCGACATTCTTGGCCAAAGCGGCCACTCGTCGGACCCGCGCCTGGGGCACAGCGCTCTGGAGGCCATGCACGATGCCATCGGCGAACTGCGTGGCCTGCGCCTGGCCTGGCAACGCGAATACCGCAACCCGCAATTCAGTGTGCCGCAGCCGACCCTTAATTTCGGCTGCATCCATGGTGGCGACAACCCCAACCGCATCTGCGGTCAGTGTTCCCTGGAGTTCGATCTGCGGCCTTTGCCGGGCATGGACCCTCAGGTGCTGCGCGACGCCATCCGCCAGAAGCTGCAACCTGTGGCCGAGCGCCATCAGGTGACGATCGATTACGCGCCGCTGTTTCCTGAAGTGCCGCCGTTCGAACAAGCGGAAGACGCCGAGTTGGTGCGGGTCGCGGAACGATTGACCGGCCATCGTGCCGAAGCAGTAGCGTTCGGCACCGAAGCGCCTTATCTTCAGCGCCTTGGGTGCGAAACCCTGGTGCTGGGTCCGGGCGATATCGCGTGTGCCCACCAGCCGGGCGAATACCTCGAAATGTCACGCTTGACGCCTACAGTGCGTCTATTGCGGGAACTGATCGAGCATTACTGCCTGAAGCCCGCATAAATTAACCCCAGCCCATTCGTACATAGAAGGAGAGCGAGCGTGTCGCCAAGCCTGTTCCGACGATAACCATCAGCCCGCTGTGCGTTTTAACGATTCATTCTTTTTGGCTGCTTTTTATTACAGGCCCAGGTTCATGCCCGAATACGTCAATTGGCTTCGTCACGCTTCGCCCTACATCAACGCTCACCGGGACTGCACCTTCGTGGTCATGCTGCCCGGCGACGGTGTGGAACATCCCAACTTCGGCAATATCGTCCACGACCTGGTGCTGCTCCACAGCCTCGGCGTGCGATTGGTGCTGGTGCACGGCTCGCGTCCACAGATCGAAGCGCGCCTTGAAGCGCGCGGCCTGACCCCGGCTTACCACGAAGGTTTGCGCATCACCGATGCCGCGACCCTGGAGTGTGTGATCGACGCGGTCGGCCACCTGCGTATTGCCATTGAAGCGCGCCTGTCCATGGACATGGCCTCGTCGCCGATGCAGGGCTCGCGCTTGCGTGTCGCCAGCGGCAACCTGGTAACCGCGCGGCCCATCGGCGTGCTGGAAGGGGTGGATTACCACCACACTGGCGAAGTGCGCCGGGTCGATCGCAAGGGCATCAACCGTCTGCTGGATGAGCGCTCCATTGTGCTGCTGTCGCCGTTGGGTTATTCGCCGACCGGTGAAATCTTCAACCTGGCCTGTGAAGACGTCGCGACCCGCGCCGCCATCGACCTGGGCGCTGACAAGTTGTTGCTGTTCGGTGCCGACCTGGGGCTGATCGACGAAAACGGTCGCCTGGTTCGCGAGCTACGTCCGCAACAAGTACCGGCCCACTTGCAGCGCCTGGGCAGCAATTACCAGGCCGAGTTGCTCGATGCGGCTGCCGAGGCCTGCCGGGGTGGGGTAGGGCGCAGTCATATCGTCAGCTACGCCGAAGACGGTGCCTTGCTCACCGAATTGTTTACCAGGGACGGCGGCGGCACGCTGGTGGCCCAGGAACAATTCGAGCTGGTGCGTGAAGCGGCGATTGAAGACGTGGGCGGTTTGCTTGACTTGATCAGCCCGCTGGAGGAGCAAGGGATTCTGGTGCGGCGTTCGCGGGAAGTGCTGGAACGCGAGATCGAGCAGTTCAGTGTGGTGGAGCGCGAAGGCATGATCATCGCCTGTGCAGCGCTGTATCAGATTGCAGATTCGGACGCGGGTGAGCTGGCGTGCCTGGCGGTGAACCCGGAATACCGCCACGGTGGCCGCGGGGACGAGTTGCTGGAGCGCATCGAAAGCCGTGCGCGGGCGCAGGGCTTGAAGACTTTGTTCGTGCTCACCACGCGTACGGCCCATTGGTTCCGTGAGCGCGGTTTTGCGCCGAGCAGCGTGGATCGCCTGCCTGCGGCGCGGGCGTCGCTGTACAACTATCAGCGCAATTCGAAGATTTTCGAAAAGGCCCTGTAAAGTCGGAGATTGAAAATACAACAGCTCTGAATGTGGGAGCGGGCTTGCTCGCGAAGGCGGTGTATCAATCAGCCTTATATTGACTGACACGATGTCTTCGCGAGCAAGCCCTCTCCCACACTGGATCTGCTAATGGCCGATAAATTTGTCGGTCACGAACGCCGAATAGTCCGGCAACACCGTTTCAACCTTCCCCTGTTCCTTCAAGAATTTCGCCGTTTCCCCAATCGCCTTCGCCGTGCCGCCTTTGAGCAAGGCATCGGTCTGCTGCGCCTGTGCATCCGGAAAGGTCGTGCCGGACAGCAGCTCGGGAATATCGGCTGCGTTCGAGCCTGTCAATTTGGCGATTTTCTGCACCGGCCCGGAATCCACCGTCCAGCTGTCTTTATGGGCTGCATAGTCAGCGAACGAATCCAGGGTGACCTTGGCAAACCTGGCCACTACGTCAGGATGTTTTTCCGCGAAATCCTTGCGCGCCACCCACACTTCAAAGGTGGGTGCGCCCCACTGGCCCACCTGGGCCGCGTCTGTCAGGGTTTTGCCGGTCTTGCGAATTTCGCCGAGTGCCGGCGACCACACGAAGGCGCCGTCGATGTCGCCCCGTTTCCATGCGGCGGCAATTTCGGCGGGTTGTAGGTTCACCACTTTGACTTGCCGGGTGTCCAGGCCCCAGTGCTTCAAGGCGCCGAGCAGGCTGTAATGAGAGGTTGAGACGAAGGGGGTAGCGATGGTTTTGCCGACTAGGTCGGCGGGTTTATCGATGCCGCTGCCGTTGCGCACCACCAGCGCTTCAGATGAGTTGATCTGTGCCGATACGATAAACGCCACGATCGGCAGGTTGCGCGAAGCGGCTGCGGCGAGAGGGCTGGAGCCCAGGTTGCCGATCTGCACATCGCCCGAGGCGATGGCTGTGACGACTTCTGGCCCGCTGTTGAATCGGCGCCAGTTGATCGTTTCGCCGAGGGTTTTCTCGTAGAGGCCGTCTGCCTGTGGGACTTTGCTGGGGTCGATGCCGGTTTGGTAGCCCACGGTGAGGCCGGCCGCTTGGACACCAAAAGAAAGTATTAGTGACACAAAAACTGTAACAAATTGACGAGAGGATGTGCGTTTGGCCATGATGGCGTCGCCTTTTTGATCGTGAGTGACGTATGCAACAGTACGGTCACACTAATCGATCTAAAAACAGGCGAGTAAATACCATTTGGGCATTAGCTTATGGAGCGGGTTGTCTATGCTGTTCGGCCCGTGCCATGGAAAGACTTATTCCTGGATCGTATGAAAAAGAATGAAATAATTCTTTTTGGGTGTATGAAAAACTCATTACCCTGCAGGGACCAAATCAACAGCGGTTAGACGAAGGTAGTAGACACACAAGGTTACGATTGACTTGGTAGTCACTATCTGGCGCTAATCGCGCATCTGTGGATCAAGGGCGTCAGACCCGCGACCAAAGAAATACAAAAATTAGAAATGAGAGGAGCGGTACATGAAGAAGTCAACATTGGCGTTGGCCGTGGCTGTCGCTGCGATTGCCCAACAGGCAAACTCCGCCGGTTTCATCGAAGACAGCAAGGCAACACTGGGGCTGCGTAACTTTTACATCAACACCGACAACCGCGACCTGCAACCTTCGGGTACTTCCAACACCCGTAGCAAGAACGCTGAATGGGGCCAAGGCTTCGATCTGCGTTTCATCTCGGGTTACACCCAAGGTACCGTCCAGTTCGGTGTTGACGCGATCGGCCTGTACGGCGTGCGTCTGGACTCCAGCCGCGCAGATCACGGCAACTACACCGGCACTGCGTCCGGCGGCACCATCTTCCCAAGCGATGGCAACAAGGCTGTTCATGATTTCGCCAGCCTGGGCGTGACCGGTAAGGTCAAGATCTCCCAGACCGAGCTGAAAATCGGCACCCTGCAGCCAAACAACCCGGTCATCAAGACCAACGACGGTCGTCTGCTGCCGCAAACCTTCCAGGGTGGCCAGATCACTTCCGGCGAGATCAAGGACCTGACCCTGACTGCCGGTCAGATCGAGCACTCCAAAGGGCGTAACTCCAGCAACAACGAAGGCCTGTCGCTGGCTGGCGCCAACGGTAGCTCGAACTACAACGCCGGTAACTTCGTCAACAAGTTCTACTACGCCGGTGCTGATTACAAAATCACCAAAGACCTGACCGCTTCGTACTACTACGGCGAGCTGAAGGACTTCTACGAGCAGAACTTCCTGGGCCTGGTGCACAACTGGGCAATCGGTCCTGGCGTCCTGAAGAGTGACCTGCGTTACTACCGCAGCCGTGACAACGGCGCCAACGGTGATACCGCTGGCTACTACACCACCGGTTACTACTCCGACCATCCGACCAACGCCACCAAGGTCAAGGGTAAGGTCGACAACGATCTGTACAGCTACCTGGCGCTGTACTCGGTCAACGGTCACACCTTCGGCGCTGGCTACCAGTACACCAAGGGTGACAGTGACTTCCCTTGGCTGAACCAAGGTGACGGCTCGTCGAACAGCACCATCACCGACATGCAGATCCAGAAGTTCGCCCGTGCCGGCGAGCGTACCTGGCAAGCTCGCTACGCCTACGACTTCGCCAAGGTCGGCGTACCTGGCCTGACGGCTGGCGTGGTTTACCTGCGTGGCGACAACATCGACACCATCGTCGGCGAAAAAACCGAGTGGGAACGCGACCTGACCCTGGCCTACGTTGTGCCGGAAGGCCCGCTGAAAAACCTCGGCTTCGCGTGGAAAAACGCGATGTGGCGCACCGACCTGGCGAACACCCGTTCCCAGGACGAAAACCGCTTGATCGTCAGCTACTCGATCCCGCTGTTGTAAGACTGTAAAGCCTTGCCCGGCGCAATGCCGGGCAAGGTGTCTTGCGTTTCAAGTCGGGCTCAACCCCCGCAAGCCCTTCCTGAACCCCTCTTTTACAGCGTCTCAAGGCCTTCTCGAACCTTGGAACCCATGGTGCGCCTCGTCCGTTGCCGCGTCCAATGAACACATTTTTAATATTCACTTATCGTCTAGATAAATCGATATTTATTCTTTTTAAATAACCCAGAAACCCTGCACAGTAGGCGCTATAAGCACTCACCAGGAGCCACACCATGAGCCTAAGACTGGGCGATATCGCCCCCGACTTCGAACAGGATTCCAGCGCCGGCAAGATCCGTTTCCACGAATGGCTGGGCGACAGCTGGGGGGTGTTGTTTTCCCACCCGGCGGACTTCACCCCGGTGTGCACCACCGAGCTGGGCTTTACCGCCAAACTCAAGGACGAATTCGCCCAGCGCGGCGTCAAGGCGATTGCCCTGTCGGTCGACCCGGTGGACTCCCACCACAAGTGGATCGAGGACATCAACGAAACCCAGAACACCGTCGTCAACTTTCCGATCCTGGCCGATGCCGATCGCAAGGTCTCCGACCTGTATGACCTGATCCACCCGAACGCCAGTGACACCCTTACCGTGCGTTCCTTGTTCGTGATCGACCCGAACAAGAAGATTCGCCTGACCATCACCTACCCGGCCAGCACGGGGCGCAACTTCCATGAAATCCTGCGGGTCATCGACTCGCTGCAACTGACCGACAACCACAAGGTCGCCACGCCCGCCAACTGGGTGGACGGTGATGAGGTGGTGATCGTGCCGTCGCTCAAGGATGAGGAAGAAATCAAGAAACGCTTTCCGAAAGGCTACCGCGCGGTGAAGCCGTACCTGCGCTTGACCCCTCAGCCTAACCGTTAAGGTTGATATTGCCATCGCGGGCAAGCCCGGCTCCCACAGTTCAGCGTATTCTCCTGTGGGAGCGGGCTTGCCCGCGATAGCGTCGTTACACGCACTACAGAATCTGAGGGGAAGCCGAATCACATAGCAGGGGTTTTCAGGCCGTTTTCACGGCCTTTTTTTTCGCTCGCGTTTTGATGGGTTGCATATTCATTTAAAGAATAAACAAATGAAAAAATAAGATTTATAGATATATAAATCAGCTGATAAGGTCTGTTCCATCTTGGCGCCATCGCCACACAGCGAACCGCCGGCACCCGCTCAAGGAATTCCCGCATGTTGGTCGTAACACTTGGAGGCAGTCCCAGTCAGCGTTCCCGCTCCGGGGTCTTGCTGGAGAAAACCCGTCAATGGTTGCAGGACAAAGGTGTGGAGGTGGTGAGTTACCAGATACGGGACTTCCCGGCGGAAGACTTGTTGCACGCACGCTTCGACAGCCCCAAGGTCATCGACCTGTTGCAGCAAGTGGCCAACGCCGATGGCCTGGTGATCGCTACACCGGTGTACAAGGCCTCGTTTTCCGGCGCCTTGAAAACCGTGCTGGACCTGCTGCCCGAACGGGCCCTGGCGCACAAGATCGTGTTGCCAATGGCCACTGGCGGCAGCATCGCCCACATGCTGGCGGTGGACTATGCCTTGAAGCCCGTGTTGTCGGCGCTCAAAGCCCAGGAATTGCTCCACGGCATCTTTGCCGAAGACAGCCAGATCGCCTATGGCGAAGGCAGTGCCCAGGCCCAGTTGGTGCCTGTACTCGAACACCGTTTGCACGAGGCCCTGGAGACGTTTTACAGCGCCATGGCCCGTCGCCCGAAACCGCTGGACCCCAATGTGTTGAATGAACGTTTGTTGAGTGCTCGCTGGAGCATTTAAGCCACACCGAACTACAGAAGTACTCACCTTACTCAGCCGCCAACGGCCAAGCAGGTGCAGCCAACCCCCCTTATCGCATTTTTGGAGAGAGCGCCATGCGCACTGTCATCTTGCGTCGTGGTCTGGTCGCACTGTTTGCTGCGGCTGTGTCCTTCGGCGCCATGGTTCAAGCCCAGGCCGCGGAAACCCTGCGGATCGGTTATCAGAAATACGGCACGCTGGTGCTGCTCAAAGCCAAAGGCTCGTTGGAAAAGCGTTTGGCTGCCCAAGGCGTCAACGTTCAGTGGACTGAGTTCCCTGGCGGTCCGCAGTTGCTGGAGGGCCTGAACGTGGGCTCCATCGACTTCGGCGTCACCGGCGAAACCCCGCCGGTGTTCGCCCAGGCCGCCGGTGCCGATCTGCTCTACGTGGCCTACGAGCCACCGGCACCGACCAGTGAAGCGATCCTGGTGCCCAAAGACTCGCCGATCAAATCCGTGGCCGAGCTCAAGGGCAAGAAAGTCGTGCTCAACAAAGGCTCCAACGTGCACTACCTGCTGGTGCGCGCGCTGGAAGATGCCGGCCTGAAATACACAGATGTGCAGACCGTGTTCCTGCCGCCCGCCGATGCGCGTGCCGCGTTCGAACGTGGCAGCGTGGACGCCTGGGTCATCTGGGACCCGTACCAGGCCGCCGCCGAGAAACAGCTGCAAGCCCGCACCCTGCGTGACGGCACCGGCATCGCCGACAACCATCAGTTCTACCTGGCGACCAAACCGTACGCCGAAAAACACCCCGAGGTAGTCAAGGCGTTGATCGAAGAAGTGCGCGCCGTGGGCGAGTGGTCCAAGGCCAACCCGCAGGAAGTGACTGAACAGGTAGCGCCACTGCTCGGCCTGCCGGCTGACATCACCCTGACTTCGGTGAAGCGCCAGGGCTACGGCGCGCTGTTTCTGACCCCGGAAGTGGTCGCCGCCCAACAGAAAATCGCCGACAGCTTCTACCAACTCAAATTGATCCCCAAACCCTTGAACATCAAGGACGTGATCTGGACGCCACCCGCCGCCGTGGCCAAAGCGCCGTAATCCGACTTCTTCAGGAGACAACTCCATGAGCCTCAATATTTTCTGGTTCCTGCCTACCCACGGCGACGGCCATTACCTTGGCACCGCCGAAGGCGCCCGCGCCGTTGACCACGGTTACCTGCAACAAGTAGCCCAGGCGGCAGACCGCCTGGGGTTCGGCGGGGTGCTTATCCCCACCGGTCGCTCCTGCGAAGACTCATGGCTGGTGGCCGCCTCGCTGATCCCGGTGACCCAGCGTTTGAAATTCCTGGTCGCCCTGCGCCCCGGGATCATTTCCCCGACGGTGGCCGCGCGTCAGGCCGCGACCCTGGATCGCCTGTCCGGTGGCCGTGCGTTGTTCAACCTGGTCACCGGCGGCGACCCGGAAGAATTGGCTGGTGATGGTCTGTTCCTCAGCCACGAAGAGCGCTACCAGGCTTCGGTGGAATTCACCCGCATCTGGCGCCGTGTGCTGGAAGGCGAAACGGTGGATTACGACGGCCAGCACATCAGCGTCAAAGGCGCCAAGCTGCTGTACCCGCCGATTCAGCAACCGCGTCCGCCGCTGTATTTCGGCGGTTCCTCCGAAGCGGCCCAGGACCTGGCAGCCGAGCAGGTGGAAATGGTGTTGACCTGGGGCGAGCCCCCGGCGGCCGTCGCTGAAAAAATCGCACAGGTTCGCGCCAAGGCGGCAAAATTCGGACGCACCGTGCGCTTCGGTATTCGCTTGCATGTGATCGTGCGTGAAACCAACGAGGAGGCGTGGAAAGCCGCCGACAAACTGATCTCCCACCTGGATGACGACACCATCGCCCGTGCCCAGGCGTCCCTGGCGCGCTTCGATTCCGTGGGCCAGCAACGCATGGCGGCCTTGCATGGCGGCAACCGCGACAATCTGGAAGTCAGCCCCAATCTGTGGGCCGGTGTCGGCCTGGTGCGGGGCGGCGCGGGCACTGCGCTGGTGGGCGATGGCCCAACGGTTGCGGCGCGGGTCAAGGAGTACGCGGACCTGGGCATCGACACCTTTATCTTCTCGGGTTACCCCCACCTCGAGGAGTCGTATCGCGTGGCCGAACTGCTGTTCCCGCACCTGGACATCGAACGTCCCGAGCTGCCGAAAAGCGCCGGATACGTGAGCCCGTTCGGCGAGATGGTCGCCAACGATATCCTTCCCAAAGCTGCGTCACAGAGCTGAGGCGGCCTTATGAATGTTCAGAAACTGAGCCATCGCGTAGCGCCCTGGGTGCTGCCGTTATTGCTGTTGGCGGTGTGGCAGTTGTCGGTGTCGGCGGGGTGGCTGTCGACCCGTATTCTGCCGGCGCCCAGCGCCGTGATCGAAGCCGGTATCAACCTGGTCGCCAGCGGCGAAATCTGGACGCACCTGGCAATCAGTGGCTGGCGTGCTGGCCTGGGCTTCGTGATCGGCGGCAGCATTGGCCTGGCCCTGGGCTTTATCACTGGCCTGTCGAAGTGGGGCGAGCGCCTGCTGGACAGTTCGGTGCAGATGATCCGCAACGTGCCGCACCTGGCGCTGATTCCGCTGGTGATCCTGTGGTTCGGCATTGACGAGACCGCGAAGATTTTCCTGGTCGCCCTCGGCACGCTGTTCCCGATCTACCTCAACACGTATCACGGCATCCGTAACGTCGACCCGGCGTTGGTGGAAATGTCGCGCAGCTACGGATTGTCCGGCTTCAGTCTGTTCCGTCAGGTGATCCTGCCCGGCGCGCTGCCGTCGATTCTGGTGGGTGTGCGCTTTGCCCTGGGTTTCATGTGGCTGACGCTGATCGTGGCGGAAACCATCTCGGCCAGCTCCGGTATCGGCTATCTGGCGATGAACGCCCGTGAATTTCTGCAAACCGACGTGGTGGTGCTGGCCATCGTGATGTACGCCATTCTCGGCAAGCTCGCCGACCTGGCGGCTCGCGGCCTGGAGCGTGTGTGGCTGCGCTGGCATCCGGCGTACCAAGTGAAAGGAGGTGCGGCATGACGGCTCAACAACCTCCGCGCCTGCTCAAGGGTATTCCGCTGGCCGTGCGCAAGTTGCGCAAGGCGTTCGGTGCGCGGGAAGTGCTCAAGGACATCGACCTGCACATTCCGGCAGGCCAGTTCGTGGCTGTGGTCGGTCGCAGCGGTTGCGGCAAAAGTACCTTGTTGCGCCTGTTGGCGGGCCTGGACAAAGCCAGCAGCGGCGAGTTGCTGGCCGGTGCCGCGCCGCTGAGCGAGGCGATCGAAGATACGCGGTTGATGTTCCAGGAAGCGCGCCTGCTGCCGTGGAAAAAAATCATCGACAACGTCGGCCTGGGACTCAAGGGCGATTGGCGTGCCAAGGCGCTCGAAGCGCTGGAGGCCGTAGGCCTGGCCGAACGCGCCAATGAATGGCCCGCCGCGTTGTCCGGCGGCCAGAAGCAGCGCGTGGCCCTGGCCCGGGCGCTGATCCATCAACCGCGCTTGCTGTTGCTCGATGAACCGCTGGGCGCGCTGGATGCCCTGACCCGCATCGAAATGCAGCAACTGATCGAAAACCTTTGGCAGAAACACGGTTTCACCGTGTTGCTGGTGACCCATGACGTCAGCGAAGCCGTGGCCATCGCTGACCGCGTGATCCTGATTGAAGACGGCGAAATCGGCCTCGATCTGGTGGTCGACCTGCCTCGCCCGAGAGCTCGTGGCTCCCATCGCCTGGCGGCGCTGGAAGCTGAAGTCCTGAGCCGCGTGTTGTCGTTGCCCGGTTCGCCGCCGGAACCCGAACCTGTTTCACCGCTGCCTACGCAATTGCGTTGGGCTCAATAACTCACTCGTCCCACGAAGGAAGAACACCATGACTATCAAAGCCATCAACGTACGTAACCAATTCAAAGGCACCATCAAGGAAATCGTCGAAGGCGACGTGCTGTCGGAAATCGACGTGCAGACCGCGTCCGGCATCGTCACTTCCGTGATCACCACCCGCTCGGTCAAAGAGCTGGAACTGGTGATCGGCAGCGAAGTGATCGCGTTCGTGAAATCCACCGAGGTGTCGATTGCCAAGTTGTGATTGGCGTCGGTCTTGAGGCCGCTATCGCAGGCAAGCCAGCTCCCACAGTGATCGCGTTCTAACCCTGGAATGCCGTCAGTGTGGGAGCTGGCTTGCCTGCGATGAGGCCCGTTTGGGCAAATAGGCTGGCAAGTAGAGCCCCACATACGCATCAAACACCCGCATCCCTTCCTCGGCCATGCGCGCGGTGATGTGCCCGTGCTGATGTATCGAGCGTGCGTAGACACGGTCACTCAGCTCCAGTGCCAACGCAAACACATCCACCTCTTTTGGCAAGGTCGGCACTTCGAAGTGGCGGCTGAACACGGCCAACATCAAATCTCCCAACTCCAGGTCATGCTGGTGATCCGCCTGGGTCACTTCGGTCAACCCGTGCTGGGCCAGGATCAACTGGCGGGCGGCGGCGTCTTGCTCGTAGATGGTGAGCATGCGCTGTTCGACGATGCAGGATAGATCGCGCCAGTGCTTGAGTGACTCATGATCGATAGGCGCTTGAATAGCCGCCCGGAAGGCGCCGTGGACGTCAGCGGTCAAGGCTTCCAGCAATGCCGGCACACTGGCGAAGAAGTGGTACACCGACGACGGCGGAATCTCTGCCCGCTCGGCCACGCTGTAAATCGACAAACTCGCCACGCCTTCGGCAGCCAGCAAAGTGCGGGCGGCGTCGAGAATCGCGTCTATCCGGGCCTGGCTGCGGGCGCGGGGTTTGCGAGGGGCGGCGGGGCGGGTGGTCATGGATGTCTCCTACAAGGCAGCGGGCATTGTATGAGCAGGAAGGTGTGTTGTCTGCCGGGGCCTCATCGCAGGCAAGCCAGCTCCCACCTTTGAATGTGTTCACAGCTCAAAATGTGGGAGCTGGCTTGTCGGGCCGCCGCATCGCTGCGATGAATTCACCTCGGTCTACCTGAAAAAAGCCAAAAAAACGCCACAGACCAAAAGCCTGTGGCGTTTTTTAATGCAAGCGCCGTTTAGACGGTATGCAGGTACCAGTTGTACTCAAGGTCGGAGATGGAGTGTTCGAACTCTTCCAGCTCACTTTCCTTGCAGGCGACGAAGATATCGATGTACTTCGGATCGATGTACTTGGCCATCACCTCGCTGTCGTCCAGCTCGCGCAGGGCATCACGCAGGTTGTTCGGCAGACTTTGTTCGTTCTGCTCGTAGCTGTTGCCTTCCACCGGTGCGTTCGGCTCGATCTTGTTGGTCAGGCCGTGGTGCACACCCGCCAGGACCGAGGCCATCAGCAGGTACGGGTTGGCGTCGGCGCCGGCCACGCGGTGTTCCAGGCGTACGGCATCCGCCGAGCCGGTAGGCACGCGCAGGGCGACGGTGCGGTTGTCCAGGCCCCAGCTCGGCGAGTTCGGCACGTAGAACTGCGCGCCAAAACGACGGTAGGAGTTGACGTTGGGGCACAGGAACGCCATCTGGGCGGGCAGGGTCTCGAGCACACCGCCGATCGCGTGACGCAATGCGGCGTTCTGCTCGGGATCCTCGCTGGCAAAAATATTCTTGCCGTCCTTGTCCAGTACGGAGATGTGCACATGCAGACCGTTGCCTGCCTGGCCCGGGTAGGGCTTGGCCATGAAGGTGGTGTCCATCTCATGGTCGTAGGCGATGTTCTTGATCAGGCGCTTGAGCAGTACCGCGTAGTCGCAGGCCTTGATCGGGTCGGCCACGTGGTGCAGGTTGACTTCGAATTGCGCGGGGGCGCTTTCCTTGACGATGGCGTCGGCCGGAATGCCTTGCTCTTTTGCACCTTCCAGAATGTCCTGGAGGCAGTCGACGTATTCGTCGAGGTCGTCGATCAGGTAGACCTGTGTCGAGTGCGGGCGTTTGCCGGAAATCGGCGAGCGGGGCGGTTGTGGACGGCCGTTCACGTTCTCCTGGTCGATCAGGTAGAACTCGAGTTCGAAGGCGGCGCAGATGGTCAGACCGAGGTCGTCAAATTTGCTTACAACTTGGCGGAGCACTTCGCGCGGATCGGCGAAGAAAGGTTCACCTTCGAGTTCGTGCATGGTCATCAGCAGTTGCGCGGTAGGGCGCTTTTGCCAGGGCTCATTGCACAGGGTGTCGGGGATGGGATAGCAGATTCGGTCAGCATCACCGATGTCCAGGCCCAGACCGGTGCTTTCCACCGTGGAGCCGTTGATATCCAGAGCAAATAAAGAGGCAGGCAGGTTAATGCCCTTCTCGTAAACCTTGTGGAGGCTGGTGCGTTCGATGCGCTTGCCGCGCACCACACCATTCATATCCGCAATTAGAAGGTCTACGTACAGAACCTCAGGATGATCCTTAAGGAACGCGTTCGCTTCGTTAAGCTGAACGGCACGCGGGGGTACCGACATGATGCAACACCTTTGTTGTTAAAAATATCAATCATTGATCTTTTCTGGTTTCAGTCAACCCGAACGGCATGCCGAAGTCAAGCAAGGCCTTTTTTGCCCTAAAAAAGCGCCGCGAGGGCTTTTTTGGGGCTTTTTGGGGCGGTTTTTTGGGTTTAGGCGGCTTGGGACTAGCAGGCTTGAGCGGGCCGTGTTGTATTTTTTACGGGGGTGTTGTGTAAAAAAATGAACAAGGCTAAGCTCGATTCAAACCCATAACAGCAATAATACCGGGGTGCTTCATGTCTCGCCTGCCGTTAATCGGCGTCACCGCCTGCTCCAAACAGGTCGGTCTGCATGCTTATCACATCAGTGGCGACAAATATGTCCGTGCAGTGGCCACCGCTGCCAAGGGCTTGCCATTGATCATTCCGTCCCTCGGGGATGTGTTCGAACCGGCCAATATTCTTGACAGTCTGGACGGCATTCTTTTCACCGGCTCTCCCTCCAACATCGAACCCTTTCACTACGACGGTCCGGCCAGCGCGCCCGGGACTGCTCATGATTCTGCACGGGACCGCACCACCTTGCCGCTATTGCGCGCCGCCATCGCGGCAGGCGTGCCGGTGCTGGGGATCTGCAGGGGTTTCCAGGAAATGAACGTGGCTTTTGGCGGCAGCCTGCACCAGAAGGTTCACGAAGTGCCCGGCATGATGGATCACCGCGAAGACGACACCCAGCCGCTGGACGTCCAGTACGGCCCTGCGCATACCGTGGCGATCTCCCCGAATGGGGTATTGGCAAGCCTGGGGTTGCCGCAGACGATTCAGGTCAACTCGATTCACGGGCAGGGCGTCGACCGCCTGGCGCCGGGGTTGCAGGTCGAGGCCACGGCACCGGACGGCTTGATCGAAGCTTTTTCTGTTATTGCGGGCAAGGCTTTTGCTTTAGGAGTGCAATGGCACCCCGAATGGCAGGTAAGCTCTAACCCGCACTATCTCGCGATCTTCCAGGCATTCGGTACCGCCTGTCGAAAGCGGGCGATGCAACGCGACGCGGATGCTGCGTCAACCAACGCCTGACCTTTAATGGGTGTCAGGAAACCCAGCCCAGAGGCATTTATGAGTAACAACCTCGACCAGCTCACCGATTGGTTGAAAGACCACAAGATCACAGAAGTCGAATGCATGATTGGCGACCTCACCGGGATTACCCGGGGCAAAATCTCGCCGACCAACAAATTCATCGCCGAAAAAGGCATGCGCCTGCCCGAAAGCGTTCTGCTACAGACCGTGACTGGCGACTATGTCGAAGACGACATCTATTACGAACTGCTCGACCCGGCCGACATCGACATGATCTGCCGCCCCGACCAGAACGCGGTGTTCCTGGTGCCCTGGGCCATCGAGCCCACTGCACAGGTGATCCACGACACCTACGACAAGCAGGGCAACCCCATCGAGCTGTCGCCGCGCAACGTGCTCAAGAAAGTCCTCAAGCTCTACGCCGACAAAGGCTGGCAGCCCATCGTGGCGCCGGAGATGGAGTTCTACCTGACCAAGCGCTGCGAAGACCCGGACTTCCCGCTGCAACCGCCGATTGGCCGTTCCGGGCGCCCGGAAACGGGTCGTCAGTCCTTCTCCATAGAAGCGGCCAACGAATTCGACCCGCTGTTCGAAGACGTCTACGACTGGTGCGAATTGCAGGAGCTGGACCTCGACACCCTGATCCACGAGGACGGCACGGCGCAGATGGAAATCAATTTCCGTCACGGCGATGCCCTGTCCCTGGCCGACCAGATCCTGGTGTTCAAACGCACCATGCGTGAAGCCGCGCTCAAGCACGATGTGGCCGCCACCTTCATGGCCAAGCCGATGACCGGCGAGCCTGGCAGCGCGATGCACCTGCACCAGAGCATCATCGACATTGCCACCGGCAAGAACGTCTTCTCCAATGAAGACGGGACCATGAGCCAGCTGTTTCTCAACCACATCGGTGGCCTGCAGAAGTTCATCCCCGAACTGCTGCCCTTGTTTGCCCCCAACGTGAACTCGTTCCGCCGCTTCCTGCCGGATACCTCGGCGCCTGTGAACGTGGAGTGGGGCGAAGAGAACCGCACCGTGGGCTTGCGCGTACCGGATGCCGGGCCGCAGAACCGCCGCGTGGAAAACCGCTTGCCGGGTGCCGACGCCAACCCCTACCTGGCGATTGCCGCCAGCTTGCTGTGCGGTTTCATCGGCATGGTCGAAGGCCATAATCCGAGCGCGCCGGTAGTGGGGCGTGGTTACGAGCGCCGCAACCTGCGCCTGCCGCTGACCATCGAAGACGCCCTGGAACGCATGGAAAACAGCAAGACCATCGAGAAATACCTGGGTCATAAATTCATCACAGGCTACGTCGCGGTCAAGCGGGCCGAGCATGAAAACTTCAAGCGCGTGATCAGTTCGTGGGAGCGGGAATTCCTGCTCTTTGCCGTCTGATGCGCCGGGTGCGCCGTGCAGACGGCGCACCCTCACCTGTAGTTCTAGGAGATTGGTATGTCCAGCAACAACCCGCAAACCCGCGAATGGCAAGCCTTGAGCAGTGAGCACCACCTGGCGCCGTTCAGCGACTTCAAGCAATTGAAAGAAAAAGGCCCGCGCATCATCACCCACGCCAAGGGTGTGTACCTGTGGGACAGCGAAGGCAACAAGATCCTCGATGGCATGGCGGGCCTGTGGTGTGTGGCGGTGGGTTACGGTCGCGAAGAGCTGGCCGAGGTCGCCGCCAAACAAATGAAGGAACTGCCGTACTACAACCTGTTCTTCCAGACCGCGCACCCGCCGGTGCTGGAACTGGCCAAGGTCATTTCCGAAATCGCGCCCGAAGGCATGAACCATGTGTTCTTCACCGGCTCCGGTTCCGAAGGCAACGACACCATGTTGCGCATGGTCCGCCATTATTGGGCGATCAAGGGCCAACCGAACAAGAAAACCATCATCAGCCGCAAGAACGGCTACCACGGCTCCACCGTGGCCGGCGCGAGCCTGGGTGGCATGACCTATATGCACGAGCAGGGCGACTTGCCGATCCCGGGCATCACCCATATCGCCCAGCCGTACTGGTTCGGCGAAGGCGGCGACATGAGCCCCGAAGAGTTCGGCGTATGGGCCGCCAACCAGCTGGAAGAGAAGATCCTGGAGCTGGGCGTGGACAACGTCGGCGCTTTTATTGCGGAGCCGATCCAGGGTGCCGGTGGCGTGATCGTTCCGCCCGCCACCTACTGGCCGCGCATCAAGGAAATCCTCGCCAAGTACGACATCCTGTTCATCGCCGACGAGGTGATCTGCGGGTTCGGTCGCACCGGTGAGTGGTTCGGCAGCGATTTCTTCGACCTCAAGCCACACATGATGACCATCGCCAAGGGCCTGACCTCGGGTTACATCCCCATGGGCGGCCTGATCGTGCGCGACGAAGTGGTGGAAGTTCTCAATGAAGGGGGCGATTTCAACCACGGCTTCACCTACTCCGGTCACCCGGTGGCGGCGGCGGTGGCCCTGGAAAACATCCGCATCATGCGCGATGAAAAAATCGTCAGCCGTGTTCACGAAGAAACGGCACCGTATTTGCAGAAACGTCTGAGGGAACTGGCTGATCACCCGTTGGTGGGCGAGGTTCGCGGTGTGGGCATGCTCGGCGCAATCGAACTGGTGCAGGACAAGGCCACGCGCAAACGCTACGAAGACCGTGGCGTCGGCATGATCTGCCGCAACTTTTGCTTCAACAATGGCCTGATCATGCGCGCCGTGGGCGACACCATGATCATTTCGCCGCCGCTGGTGATCAGCACGGCTGAAATCGACGAGTTGGTGACCAAGGCACGGCATTGCCTGGACCTGACTTTGGCGGCATTGCAGGGCTAAGTGCTAGGCTCAGAACGCAGCGGCTTCGGGCGCTGCGTGCTGAGCAGTTATAAATGAGGCTTTGGTTGAAAGCCGGCCCAAGAACTTGCCAGACTGTCGCCCTGTTTTGCTGCCCTTTAGACGGGCCGCTGAACACTGTAAGAACGTGGCCCAAAAAAGAAAAATTGGAGCATCACCATAATGAAGGCATTAGGTTTGAAGAACGCTGGCAAGACCCTCCTCGCCTTGTCCCTGATGGGCGCAATGGCGGGCGCGGCCCAGGCAGACGATAAAGTGCTGCACGTCTACAACTGGTCCGACTACATTGCACCGGACACCATCGCCAACTTCGAAAAAGAGTCGGGCATCAAAGTGGTGTACGACGTGTTCGACAGTAACGAGACCCTGGAAGCCAAGTTGCTGGCAGGCAAGTCCGGCTACGACATCGTCGTACCGTCGAACAACTTCCTGGCCAAGCAGATCAAGGCCGGTGTCTACCAGGAGCTGGACAAGTCCAAACTGTCCAACTACGACAACCTGAACAAATCCCTGCTGAAAGCCGTGTCGGTCAGCGACCCGGACAACAAGCACGCCTTCCCGTACATGTGGGGCTCGATCGGCATCGGCTACAACCCGGAGAAGGTCAAGGCCGCGCTGGGCGTGGACAAGATCGATTCCTGGGACGTGCTGCTCAAGCCTGAAAACATCGCCAAGCTGAAAAGCTGCGGTGTGAGCTTCCTTGATTCGCCAACCGAGATGCTGCCGGTGGCGCTGCATTACCTGGGCCTGCCGACCGACACCCAAAAGAAAGACGATCTGAAGAAAGCCGAAGAACTGTTCCTGAAAATCCGTCCTTCCATCGGCTACTTCCACTCCTCCAAGTACATCTCCGACCTGGCCAACGGCAACATCTGTGTGGCCGTGGGTTACTCGGGTGACATCGAGCAGGCCAAGGCCCGCGCGGCTGAAGCCGGTGGCAAGGTCAAAGTGGCCTACGACATTCCGAAAGAAGGCGCTGGCAGCTTCTTCGACATGGTTGCCATCCCCAAAGATGCCGAAAACACCGACGCCGCCTACAAGTTCATGAACTACCTGCTCAAGCCGGAAGTCATGGCTGCGATCACCAACAGCGTGCATTTCCCGAACGGTAACGAGAAAGCCACCGCACTGGTCGACAAGGACATCACCAGCGACCCGGGCATCTACCCGCCAGCGGACGTGCAGGCCAAGCTCTACGCCATTGCCGACCTGCCGGCTGCGACCCAGCGTGAAATGACGCGCAGCTGGACCAAGATCAAATCGGGCAAATAAGCCTTAAAACTGTAGGAGGGGCAGTTTGACTGCCCTTCTTACACATTAAATGACAGAAAGTTTTGCCGGATCGGTTTATCGAGGGTAAGTTGCGCGCCGGTTTTGTTGCCGGGCAACAACTTTAGGGCCCAACTATTTAAGAGGACCTCCACTTGCCAATTTCTTTATTTCGCAAAGCCATGTTCGTGGGTGCCGGTATCACGCTGACGTTGAGCGTGCAGGCTGCACCGACGGTGCATATTTATAACTGGTCGGACTATATCGGCACCGACACCCTGGCCAACTTCGAAAAGGCCAGCGGGATCAAGCCCGTGTACGACGTGTTCGACTCCAACGAAACCCTGGAAGGCAAGCTGCTGGCCGGGCGTACCGGTTACGACGTGGTCGTGCCGTCCAACCACTTCCTGGGCAAGCAGATCAAGGCCGGGGCGTTCCAGAAGCTCGACAAGTCGCTGCTGACGAATTACGCCAACCTCGATCCGGCGCTGCTCAAGCGCCTGGAAAAGAATGACCCGGGCAACCAGTACGCGGTGCCGTACCTGTGGGGCACCAACGGCATCGGTTACAACGTCGATAAGGTGAAGGAAGTGCTGGGCGTCGACCATATCGACTCCTGGGCCGTGCTGTTCGAGCCGGAGAACATGAAGAAACTGGCCACTTGCGGCGTGTCGTTCATGGATTCGGCGGATGAAATGCTGCCGGCGGTGCTCAACTACATGGGCCTGAACCCCAACAGCGAGAACCCCGAAGACTACAAGAAGGCCGAAGAAAAGCTGCTGAAAGTGCGGCCCTACGTGACCTACTTCCATTCCTCCAAATACATCTCGGACCTGGCCAACGGCAATATCTGCGTGGCTGCCGGGTTCTCCGGCGACGTGTTCCAGGCCAAGGCCCGCGCGAAAGAAGCCGGCAAGGGCGTGAACATCGCCTACGCGATTCCCAAAGAAGGCGGCAACCTCTGGTTCGACGTGCTGGCCATCCCCAAGGATGCGGCCAACGTCAAAGAGGCCCACGCCTTCATCAACTATTTGCTGCAACCTGAGGTGATCGCTCAGGTCAGTGATTACGTCGGCTACGCCAACCCTAACCCCGGGGCGGACAAGCTGATGGAACAATCGATACGCACCGACGAGTCGGTTTATCCACCGCAGGCGGTTCTCGAGCGGACATTCGTCAACTTCGAGTTACCCCCGAAAGTGCAACGTTTGATGACCCGTAGCTGGACCAAGGTTAAGACGGGCAAGTAAGGCTTAAAGCTCAAACTATCCAAGGTTCGCCTACGTTGGGTGAACCGAAAATTTTGTTGGGAGTTTCGTAAATGGCAGTTGCCTCCGGCGCCTATAAGAAAGCCCTCGAGGGCGACCAGACACCGAAAAAGGTGTTGGTCAAAATCGACCGGGTCACGAAGAAGTTCGACGAGACGATTGCCGTGGACGATGTGTCCCTGGAAATCAAGAAGGGCGAGATCTTCGCCTTGCTCGGCGGTTCGGGATCGGGCAAATCCACTTTGCTGCGCATGCTCGCGGGTTTCGAGCGCCCGACCGAAGGCCGCATCTACCTCGATGGCGAAGACATCACCGACATGCCGCCCTACGAGCGGCCGATCAACATGATGTTCCAGTCCTACGCCTTGTTCCCGCACATGACCGTGGCGCAGAACATCGCGTTCGGTCTGCAACAGGACAAGATCCCCAAGGCCGAGATCGACGCCCGCGTGGCCGAGATGCTCAAGCTGGTGCAGATGAGCCAGTTCGCCAAGCGCAAGCCGCACCAGTTGTCCGGTGGCCAGCGTCAGCGTGTGGCCCTGGCGCGCTCCCTGGCCAAGCGTCCGAAACTGTTGTTGCTCGATGAGCCCATGGGCGCCCTCGACAAGAAGCTGCGCTCGCAGATGCAGCTCGAGCTGGTGGAGATCATCGAGCGCGTCGGCGTGACCTGCGTCATGGTGACCCACGACCAGGAAGAGGCCATGACCATGGCCGAGCGTATCGCCATCATGCACTTGGGCTGGATCGCCCAGATCGGCAGCCCGATCGATATCTACGAGACGCCCACCAGCCGCCTGGTGTGCGAGTTCATCGGCAACGTGAACATTTTCGAAACCCAGGTGGTGGACGACGCCGAGGGCCATGCGGTGCTCAAGTGCCCGGACCTGGACCGCGACATCTACGTGGGCTACGGCATCGCCACGTCGGTGGAAGACAAGTCGGTGACCTACGCCATCCGCCCGGAAAAGCTGCTGGTCACTTCCGAGATGCCGACCTGCGAGCACAACTGGTCCAGCGGCAAGGTGCACGACATCGCCTACCTGGGCGGCCACTCGGTGTTCTACGTGGAGCTGCCGAGCGGCAAGCTGGTGCAGTCGTTCGTCGCCAACGCCGAGCGCCGTGGCCAGCGACCGACCTGGGGTGACCAGGTCTATGTATGGTGGGAAGACGACAGCGGCGTGGTACTGCGCTCATGAACATGAAAAAGCTCAAGCGCCAGCTGCAACGAATAACCCCCGGTGGCCGGCATGTGGTCATCGGGATCCCTTTCCTCTGGCTGTTCCTGTTCTTCATGCTGCCGTTCTTCATCGTTCTGAAGATCAGCTTTGCCGAAGCCGACGTGGCGATCCCGCCGTATACCGAGATCTACACCTTCGTCGAGCAGAAATTGCAATTGGTGCTCAACCTCGCCAACTACGCAATGCTCGGTGACGACGAGCTGTACATTTCGGCGTACCTGGGCTCGCTGAAGATGGCGTTTTTCAGCACGCTGCTGTGCCTGTTGATCGGCTATCCGATGGCCTACGCCATCGCCAGCGCCCGCAAGGAAGTGCAGACCGTATTGGTGCTGCTGATCATGATGCCGACCTGGACGGCGATTCTGATCCGTGTGTACGCGTGGATGGGCATCCTCAGCAACAACGGTCTGCTCAATGGCTTCCTGATGTCCATGGGGCTGATCAACGAGCCGTTGCAGATCCTCAATACCAACATCGCGGTGTATATCGGCGTGGTCTATTCGTACCTGCCATTCATGATCCTGCCGCTCTACGCCAACCTGGTGAAACACGACCAGAGCCTGCTGGAAGCCGCTTCCGACCTGGGCTCGAGCACGTTCAACAGCTTCTGGAAGATCACCGTGCCGCTGTCCAAGAACGGCATCATCGCCGGCTGCATGCTGGTGTTCATCCCGGTGGTGGGCGAGTTCGTGATCCCGGAACTGCTCGGCGGCCCGGAAACCCTGATGATCGGTAAAGTGTTGTGGCAAGAGTTCTTCAACAACCGTGACTGGCCGGTAGCGTCCGCCCTGGCGGTGGTGATGCTGGCGATCCTGATCATTCCGATCATCCTGTTCAACCGCAGCCAGGCCAAAGAGATGGAGGGCAAGATATGAAGCGCGTCAGTTTCTCAAGCTTCATGCTGGTGGCGGGGCTGCTGTTCATCTACCTGCCGATGCTGATCCTGGTGATCTACTCGTTCAACGAATCCAAACTGGTGACAGTCTGGGGCGGTTGGTCGGTGAAGTGGTACGTGGGCCTGCTGGACAACACCCAGTTGATGGGCTCGGTGGGCCGCTCGCTGGAAATCGCCTGCTACACGGCAGTGGCGGCGGTGGCGCTGGGTACGCTGGCAGCGTTTGTGCTGACCCGCATCAGCCACTTCAAGGGGCGCACGCTGTTCGGCGGCCTGGTCACCGCGCCGCTGGTGATGCCGGAAGTGATCACCGGTCTGTCGCTGTTGCTGCTGTTCGTGGCCATGGCGCAGATGATCGGCTGGCCCCAGGAGCGTGGCATCGTCACGATCTGGATCGCCCACACTACCTTCTGTGCGGCGTATGTGGCGGTGGTGGTGTCGGCGCGGTTGCGTGAACTGGACCTGTCGATCGAAGAGGCGGCCATGGATCTCGGTGCACGGCCCTGGAAGGTGTTCTTCCTGATCACCATCCCGATGATCGCGCCGTCGCTGGCGGCGGGCGGCATGATGTCGTTCGCGTTGTCCCTCGACGACCTGGTACTGGCCAGCTTCGTATCGGGGCCGGGGTCGACCACCTTGCCGATGGAAGTGTTCTCGGCGGTGCGCCTGGGGGTCAAACCCGAGATCAACGCCGTGGCCAGCCTGATCCTGCTGGCGGTGTCGCTGGTGACCTTCCTGGTGTGGTTCTTCAGCCGCCGTGCCGAAGAGCACCGCAAGAAGGCCATCCAGCAAGCCATCGAAGAAGCGGCTGCGGACGGCTGGCAACAGCCGGACAAGCGCCGCGCGCCTGCATCGGTCTGATTGGTGCAACGCGGTTAAAAATGTGGGAGCTGGCAAGCCAGCTCCCACAGTGGTTTTGTGGTGTTTATCCGGTTGTGGGTCAGGCCACCCAAGGCGACTTGCGGATAACCTCCACAAAATTCATCGGCTTGAACCCGGGCTCCTGATCCACCAGTACATCGGTCTTCACGTTGCCAAACGTGGTCTGCGGGCGGTGGCGCAAGCCATCGGCGAAGGCGCAGATGATGCACTCCTTGAACCCTTCACCCCGTGGATGCGCATGCACCACCGCTTCGCGCTGCACGGTGCTGAACGCGGCGTAGTCCATGCCCAGCACGTCCATTTCCACGCCAGCGGTCACCAGCGCCACGGTCGGGCGCAAATGCTTCGGCACGCCCGGTGTGGTGTGCAGGGCGATGGACAGCCACACCTGCTCGATATCGTCATCGCTCAGCCCGTAAGGCTTGAGGAAGTCTGCGGCCGCGTTGGCGCCGTCCACTTCGAAACGTTCGTCGTCACTGCGGTGGCCTTCCACCAGGCCCAAGTCATGGAACATGGCGCCCACATAAAGCAGTTCGGGGTTGTAGGCCAGTTGTTTGCGCTCGCCGCTCAGGGCGCCGAACAGAAACACCCGGCGGGAGTGGTGGTACAGCAGGTCGGATTCGACATCGCGAATGTATTCGGTGGTGGCCTTGGCCAGGGCGCTGTCCGGAATCTGGATGCCGGCGATGGTGGTGCTCATGGTCGTTCTCCTCAACAAAGCGCCGGGGGTGGCGCCGATGAGTTCAGTCTGGTCGCGCGCCCGCGAAGGGGCTATCGGCACGAGGGCGCGATGTCGGCCAACCTGCCTTCAAATCGCGCCAAAGGTATACACGGTCAAATGTGGGAGCTGGCTTGCCTGCGATAGCATCAACTCGGTATACCTGATACACCGAGGTGCCTGTATCGCAGGCAAGCCAGCTCCCACAGGGTTTCGTGTCCGCCAGTCATAAGGTTTCGCCATGCATAGAACCGTTGCCATCCTGATCTTCCCCGGCGTCCAGTCACTGGACGTGACCGGCCCCATGGATGTGTTCTGCGAGGCCAACCGTTTCCTGCCGCCCGAGGATCATTACCAGTTGGAAGTGCTTGGCCTTGGCCACGGCACCCTGGCCGCCTCCAACGGTTTGTCATTGCAAGCCCACCGGCATTACCGCGAAGCCCTGCATGCCTACGACCTGCTGCTGGTGGCCGGCGGCCCGCAATTGCCCTTCGAGGATTTCGGTGCCGAGTTCGATGACTGGCTGCGCGGTGCCACTCAAAGAGCGCAACGCTTCGGCTCCATCTGCAACGGCGCCTTCATGCTCGCGCGCGCCGGGTTGCTGGACGGTAAGACCGTCACCACTCACTGGAACGACGCCGCTGACCTGGCGCGCCTGTGCCCCACGGCCCAGGTCGAGGCCGACCGCCTTTATGTGCAGGACGGCAGCCTCTACACCTCGGCGGGGGTTACGGCGGGTATCGATCTGTCGTTGTATCTGCTGGCCCAGGACCACGGCCCGGAGGTGGCGCTGAGCGTGGCCAAGCGCCTGGTGGTATTCACCCAGCGTTCGGGTGGGCAGTCGCAGTTCAGTCCGTTTCTCACGCCCCACGCCGAAACCACCTCGGCGGTGGCGCAGGTGCAGCTGTACGTGTTGGCGAACCTGACGGGGGACCTGACCATCGCCGACCTGGCCAAGGCGGCGAACATGAGTGCGCGCAACTTCTCCCGGGTCTTTGCCCGTGAAGCACGCATGACACCCGCGGAGTTCGTCGAGCGGGCGCGGGTGGATGCGGCGCGGGTGATGCTCGAAGGCAGTCCCGCACCCCTGAAGACGGTGGCCTATCAATGTGGGTTCCGGGACGCCCAGCACATGCGTAGTGTGTTCAATCGCCGGCTGGGCGTGACGCCGCAACAATTTCGGCTTAACTTTGCGGCGCCGGTTTGAGCGTGTCGTAGGCTTCCAGCGCGCGCAGCGAGTAGATGTATGCGGCGCCGGCATTCAGCGAGATCGCGGTGGCCAGGGTCGCGGCGACTTCTTCGCGGGTGGCGCCGGCCTTGATCGCCGCATCCGCATGCACGCCGATGCAACCGTCGCAGCGGGTGGTGATGGCCACGGCGATGGAAATCAGCTCGCGGGTCTTGGCGTCGAGAACATTGTTTTCCTCGGCAGCTTCGCCCAGCGCCATGTAGGCTTTGACCATCTTCGGGTTGCTCTTGCCCAGTGCGCCAAAGGCTTTCTTCACGGTAGGCAGCAAGTCGGACCAGTTATTGAACATTTCGGTAACTCCTCAGCAGGTTGGGTGTGAAGCCAGTCTGTGCTGTTCGAGGGACGCGTGATTGTTCAATCCGCTCATCTTTTTGACCGATGCTCGCAAATGAATTCGATCGACACCCTTATCGCGCTGGCCAACCTGCGCGGCAGTCTGGACCTGCGTTGTCAGTTTCAGGGCGACTGGGCCCTGGATCACTCGCCGGAAAACCTTGGCGTCGCGCCGTATCACATCGTGCTCAGTGGCAACTGCCGCGCGGAGTTGTCCGGTGGGCAGCACGTCACCCTGGAAGAAGGCGACATCCTGCTGATGCCGGGCGGCGCCACGCACCTGCTGCGCAGCCAGGGCGCGCGGATCCGGCCGATGCAGCCCAGGGTCATCGATGGCGGCCTGCTCCCGGTGCATCGCCTGGGCGGCGACCAGCCGGACCTGGACATGCTCTGCGGCAGCTTTCACTACAACCGCCAATCCCTGCTGTTCGGTGCGTTGCCGGAGTTTTTGGTGGTGTCCAGCCGCCAATGGCAGGCGGACGGGCAACTGGCCGCGCTGATTGCCCTGTTGCGCAGCGAGGCGGACGGCCAGCAGTTAGGGGCGAGGTCTTTTATCGATGCGCTGTCGTCAGCGCTGTTCACCCTGATTTTGCGCACGTGGCTCACGCGCCAGGCACCGGTGGCCGGTACCTTCGCCTTGCTCGCCGACAAGCGCCTGAGCAAGGCCTGGCAAGCGATGCTGGCCGACCCGGGGCATGACTGGACCATCGACAGCCTGGCGGCCACCGCGAGCATGTCCCGGGCCACCTTCATGCGTGCGTTCGTGAAAGTGGCGGGGGTCTCGCCGTGGGTGTTGCTGACCCAACTGCGCATGGAACTGGCGTTCAACCTGGTGCGCCAGTCGCGCCTGAGCCTGCTGGATATCGCCGCCCAGGTGGGTTACCAGTCCCAGGCGGCGTTCACCAAGAAGTTCAAGGAAACCTACGGCGAGGCGCCGGGGCGGGTGCGGGCGCAATAGCCGCCACGCTGCAGCTCCCACCCAGATCGCGGTTATCGGGCAGGCAGCAGCTTGAGTGTACCGCGCGTATTCGCCGTCACTTCCTCATCGGTGAAATGGGCCTGCTCGTAGCCGCCTTCGATGTAGCTTTCCGCCTGGTCACCGTAATGCCGGTCGAAGGGCACGCCGCTCTGGCCGACCGGGTTGATGGTGAGCGCGTGGGCGACATCGGCGAAGTCGATCAAGCGACGGGTCGATGGCCCGTAGGTCACCGGCCAAGGTGCGGGGCCGATATTGGCTGACTGGTTGTTGGGCACTTCATGGGTGCCCGGTGCCGGGAAGGGGCCGACGTTGACCACACGATCCAGTGGTTTCTGCGAGCCCAACGGGTGCCCGTGGGTCAGGGTGTGGGCCTTGCCCCATTGCCACTGGCCCGGGTCGTCGCCGAAGGTGGCCTTGAGGTGCGCCAGGCTATTGTCCCAGGCGAGTTTGACGAGCTCGGCACGCTTGCCGTCCCACCAGGGTGAATCCGCCGTGGCGGCCAGGCGCGGCAGGGCGGCGTCGATCACCCGGGTGCTGAGCAGGGTCTTGAACATGCCGTCGCCGAGTTTGGGGTGGAACGTTGCGTCGGCGAGGTTGAACAGGAACTGGTTGAACAGCGTGGCGCTGGTGGAGTCCAGCGGGTAGTCACCCTTCCAGCTGGCAAGCTGTTCCACCAGCTTCAGCTGTGCGGGGTCCTTGACCACCTCGCGCAATACCGGCAACAGCGGCGCCAGCAAGCGCGGGCCATAGGCGGTAGTGGTGCCCAGCTGCAACGCCTGGCTGTTGTTCACGTCCCACTTCACGCTCTTGTCGCTCAACTGCGCGTTCAGCTGCTGGCCACGGTCAGCCAGGTTGTAATAACCGGGAATCTCCATGCCGGTGGGCGAGACCGGCTGGGCATTGGCCGATACCACATAGCCGCGCGCCGGGTTTTCTTCCTGGGGATTGGCGCTGAACGGGTAAAAGCCCAGCTTGTCGGCCTGGGCCGTGCTGCCATCAAGGATAAAACCCGGATTGGCGCCGGCGGGGCGTATCGGCAACTGCGCGGCCGCCCACCAGCCGATATCCCCCTTGGCGTTGGCCCACACGATATTCAGGCCCGGGGCAGACACCTTCGCCGCCGCCGCACGGGCCTTGGCCAGCGTGTCGGCGCGGTTGAGCTGGTAGAACCCTTCGAGGATCGGGTTCGGCGTGTCGAGGAAGGCCCACCACATGGCGATCGGCGTCTTGCCGGCGTTCTCGCCGAGCACGTCATTGACGATCGGCCCGTGGGGCGACTGGCGCAGGGTGAGGGTGACCGGAGCCTGGCCTTTCACGGCGATCTGCTGTTCGCTGCGGATCATGTCGACCCACTGGCCGTGGTACCAGACCTGGTTGGGGTTGTCCGGGTTGACCTTCTCGGCGATCAGGTCGAGGTCGTCGTTCTGGAACATGGTCAGGCTCCAGCCGAAATCCAGGTTGTGCCCCAGGAACGCCACCGGCACCAGCGCGTTGTGATAGCCATACAGCTCGAAGCCCGGCGCCGAAAGTTGCGCCTCGTACCACACCGACGGCACCGAGAAACGAATGTGCGGGTCACCCGCCAGCAACGGTTTGCCGCTCTTGGTGCGGCTGCCGCTGATGGCCCATGCGTTGCTGCCTTCGAACTGCGGCAGGCCGTTGTCCGCCAGGGCCTGCTCGCTGAGGGAGGCGAGGGCGCCGAGGGTCTGCCAGTCACTGGCGGCGAGGTTGAGCGCGCCCTTGGGTTGCCAGCCGAGATCGAAGACGTTCAGGTAGTCGCTGCCCAATTGATCACGTACGTAAGTCAGCAAGGGTTCGGTACGAAACGCAGCGGCAAAGCTGTAGGCCATATACCCGGCGACGCTGATGGTGTCCTCGGCGGTAAACGGCCGCTTGGGAATGCCAAGCACGTCGAACTCCATGGGGCTGGCGTGGCTGTCCTGATACTGGTTGATCCCGTCCAGATAGGCTTGCAGCGCCTTCCAGTGCGCAGACTCATGGTCCAGCTGCGCCACATAAGTGGCGGCACGCTCGCGAATGCGCAGGCTGCGGAACAGTTTGTCGGTCTCCAGCACCTTCGGCCCCAGCACCTCGGCCAACTCGCCCCGGGCCAGGCGCCGCATGATCTCCATCTGGAACAAGCGGTCCTGGGCATGCACAAACCCGAGCGCACGATACAGATCGGCCTCGTTCTCGGCACGAATGTGCGGCACCCCTCGGTCGTCATAACGCACCGTGACCGAACCTTGCAGATTGGCCAACGTCACCGTGCCCTGGCGGGTCGGTTGCTTGCTGTAGATGTACCAGCCGGTGCCGAGGGCAACGAGCACCACCAGAACCGCAAGAACCTGCAAGACGCGCTTCATGAACATTCCTTACCGAGAGTGGTGTGTCGAACTACAAGCCGTTTGGCCACGAACAATAGCAGCCCACCGCCAAGGTGTGCGTGGCATTCACCTCGCGTCCGGCTTCAAGGGCTTTCAAGATCGGCTCAATAAAACTGTTGTCGGCGTTGCACGTCAGCCCTTCGCTGTAGGGGCCGAAGTACGCCAGTTTGCCCGTGCGATCCCAGATGCCCACGGCCGGGCTGGCCGGTACGTGGTCGGCGCCGGGCAGGGTGGTGAGGGTTTTCAGGCTGCGCAGGTTGTCGGGGAGCTGGCCGTGGCTGCCGGGTTTTTGCAGGGCATAGAATTCCACGCCCTGGGGCGCGTAGTGATCGATCAACTCGCCCAGGTGCTGCTGGTTGCCGACATTGCAGGGGCAGGCCGGGTCCCAGAAGTGAACCAGGCGGATCGGGCCGGGGCCGCTGAGGTCGGCGGGCAGGCGCAGGGTATCGCCGGAGAAGACCGCAGTGTGTTCGCTGAAGGCGCGCAGGTAACGGCCCTGGAACCAGTCATACGCCGCCCATAGCACGCCGGCGCAGAGGATCAGGATCAGGCTGGCGAACAGGGCGGTGCGGTAAGGCTGTCGCATGCGGATGTATCCTCGAAGGTCGCGTAGCTTGCCATGCTTGTCTCGACAGATGAATATCGCAGCTCGATATTCATCTTCACCGTCAGTCTGGATCCCTTTATGCCCGTCACGTTTGACCCCGATCATCTGCGCGAAAGCCTGCGGCCCCTGGTGGACGCGCAGCCGCTTTCAGCCGAAGCGCGGGTCTACCAGCGTTTCTACGGGCTGGACCTGGCCGCCCGTGCGGTGCCGGCGGTGAGCCGTCTGGGGCGTTTCGAGGTGGACGGTTTCCAGGTGGTGGCCCAGGTGTGGTGGCCGCCCGCGCCGGTGGCGACGCTGTTCCTGTTCCATGGTTTCTACGACCACATGGGCCTGTACCGCAATGTGGTGAACTGGGCGCTGGACCAGGGCTTTGTGGTGATCGCCTGCGATTTGCCCGGGCATGGCCTGTCGAGTGGCGCGCGTGCCAGCATCGAGGACTTTTCGGTATATCAGGACGTGGTGCAGGCACTGTTTGCCCAGGCCGGCGCCCTGCGACTGCCGCAACCCTGGCACCTGTTCGGGCAAAGTACCGGTGGCGCGGTGGTGTTGGATCATGTGCTCAACCACGGCGCCGACAGCCCGGCCCAGGGCAAGACGTTCCTGCTGGCGCCCTTGGTGCGACCGCGTGCGTGGGGCTGGTCGCAGGTCAGTTATTACCTGCTGCGTCCGTTCGTCAAAGGCATCGCGCGGCGCTTCAGCGAAAACACCAACGACCCCACGTTCAAGGCATTCCTGGAGGCCGACCCCTTGCAGCCCCGGCAGTTGCCTACCGCCTGGGTCGGCGCATTGGTGCGCTGGATCAGGCGCATCGAAGCGGCGCCTGCCAGCCCGAGGCGACCGGTGATCGTGCAGGGTGAGGAAGACATGACGGTGGACTGGCAGCACAACCTGCGGGTGCTGCGCGGCAAGTTCGATCAGCCTGAAGTGCTGATGCTGCCGCGTGGCAGGCATCACCTGGCGAATGAGATTCCGGAGATTCGTGAGGTGTACTTCAGGTTTCTTTCGGATCAACTGAAGTAGCGCCATTCAAATGTGGGAGCGGGCTTGCTCCCACAACCGTCCGCGCCCGCTTTTTACTGGGCCAGGCTTGAGGTGCTCTGACCGACAGCGAGTCCGGCGCGGATGGCGGCCAGGGCCGCCTGATAATACGCCTTGCCTTCCGGCGACTCGGCGAAGGTTGCGAATTCTTCCAACTCCGGGTCAGACAAATCCCGGTAGACATACAGCAGCGTGTTGCTCAGGTCCTTGTCGATCTGCTGCATCAGCCGCTCTCGCTGCCCATTCAACATGCCCTGGGCCTGGCCGCCGCCGAGCAGGCCGGGGATCATCTGGCTCAAGCTGTCTGCCGCTACACCGGCAATCGCCAGGCTGACTTCCGCACCGGCTTCACGGGCCGGCAGGGCTTGGGCGAGGTGGCCGATGATCAGGCTGCGGGTCGCATCGGCCTGCATTTTCGGCAGGCCCTGGGCGTTCTTCGCCAGCTGGTCGCGGCGGGTGGCCAACAACTCGGCGGCGACGATCTTGCGGCCCAGCGGCGACTGGAAAAACGCCAGGGCCGGTTTGGGGTCTGCGAGGTTCTTGCGCAGTTGCGCCTCGGCTCGCTGGTCCACGGCCTGGGCGGCAAAGCGCTTATTGCTGTTGTCCACCAGCGCCTGGTAAACCGCCGGCGGCAGGCTGTTGCGATAGCGTTGCTGGGCAGCACTGAGGGCGTCATTGAAATGTGCACGTTGTTCGGCCCAGCCGGCGACCTTGTACAACTGGTCATGGCTGTCTGCCCAGGCGGGCAATACGCAGAACATCAGCAAGGAAAAAAACAAACGACGCATATGGACTCCTGTCAGTCGGCCACTATTGTCCGTGTCGGGCGTAGGATTTGTCGAGAAGTCCTATCAGTCACCTGACTAAAGTACCTTCAGACGCTCGGCGGCTCTGTCGGATTCACAGGCGTATGGATACTATGCGCGCCATGCACACATCCCTCGATTCCCCTCTGCTGCAACGCATCGTCGATGACCTGGCCGAAAAAGGCTGGTCGCAGCAGGACGACTTCCTGCCCCAGGCATTGACCCTGGCCTTGGCCGCTGAGTGCCGTAAACGTGCGGCGCAAGGCGAGCTGGCGCCGGCGGCGGTAGGGCGCGGGCTTGCGCAGGAAATCCGCGAGGGCGTGCGGGGTGACCATATCCAGTGGCTGGAGCCTGGTGAGGCGGCCATCTGCGACACCTACATGACGCTGATGGACGACGTGCGACAGGCGATGAATCGCGGTCTGTTCCTGGGCCTGGAAGACTTCGAAAGCCACTTCGCGATGTACCCGCCTGGTGCGTTCTACCGCAAACACGTGGACCGCTTTCGCGACGACGACCGCCGCATGGTGTCGGCGGTGATCTACTTGAACGACGCCTGGCAACCCGAGCACGGCGGACAGTTGCGCCTCTACCTCAAGGATGGCGTTGAGCACGATGTACTGCCCGTCGGGGCGAGCCTGGTGGTGTTCCTGTCGGGCGATGTGCCCCATGAAGTGCTGCCGGCCACGCGCGATCGCCTGTCCCTGACCGGCTGGTTTCGCCGGAGGGGCAACGAGCCGTTTTAAGCATGGAAAAGATTCTGGTCAGCCGCTGCCTGTTGGGGCACAAGGTGCGCTACGACGGGGGTGGCAGTGGCCCATTCGATCAGTTGGCGGTGTGGCAGGCCCAGGGACGGGTGGTTGCGATCTGCCCGGAAGTGGCGGGCGGCTTGCCTACGCCGCGTCCGCCTGCCGAGATTCCCGGCGGGCAGGGCGCGGAGGTCTGGGAGGGGCGTGCCCAAGTGCTGACCGCCGAGGGCGAGGACTTCAGCGCGGCTTTCCTGGACGGCGCGCGCCAGGCGCTGGCACTGGTGCAGCGTCACAACATCCGTATCGCCATTCTCAAGGCCAATAGCCCCTCGTGCGGCAACTTGCTGACTTACGACGGCACTTTCAGCGGCGTGAAAGTGAGGGGTGAGGGCGTCACGGCGGCGTTGCTCAAGCGTCATGGGGTGCAGGTGTTCAGCGAACTGGAATTGCCCGAGGCGTCAGTCGCTCTGGCGCAGCTTTCGAGACCTGGGTAGGTGAAATGTGGGAGCTGCCGATCGTTCCCACGCTCTGCGTGGAAACGCATCCCGTGACGCTCCGCGTCACGACTTCAAGAGCGGACGCGGAGCGTCCAGGGCGGCATTCCCACGCGGAGCGTGGGAACAATCAAAGCCACATTGACCGAGTCAAATCTGGAAGATCACTGTGCCTTGGCTGCCGGGGTCTCGCTCTCAAACCACTTGTGCGTCAACGCCGCCAATCGCCCATCCGCCTTCACCCGTTGCATTGCCTTGTCCAGGCTGGCTTTGAACGCCGGGTTGCCTTTCTGGAATGGAATCGCCAGTTCGGGTGTTTCCTTATAAGCCTCACTGAAATCGAACCGATCCCGCAGCTCGGCAGTCATAGCGATATGGTTGATGGCCACGTCGTACTTGCCGGTTTCCACGCCGGGCAGCAGGTCGCTGTCATCGGTGGTGACGAATGAGGGGCGTACGTCCATTTCCTTGGCCAGTTGTTCGCCCAGCTCCACTTCGAACCCGGTGAGTTTGTCGCCGTCCTTGAAGTTGAACGGCGGCGTGTTGGCTTCCAGGGCGATGCGCAGTTCACCACGGTCAAATACGTCATCGATGAGTTCGGCATGAGCCAGGGGGCTCAGAAGGGGGAGCAGCAGTAACAGGCCAGGCAGAAAGCGCATGGTCACTCCTAGAGAATTCGAATGTGCGAGGCGCCGTTCAGCATCGCTCTGCTATGGTGTTGAGAGCCTTGGACAGCAATTTGCCGCGAAGTTGTCATAACCCAACAGATTTCCTGGAAAAACTGGAGAAGCGAATGAAAGCCCTTTTGTCCCGAGCAACGATTGCCAGCCTGCTGCTGGGTGCTTCCATGTTGGCGACAGCCGCCGACGGTATTCCACGCAGCGCGCCCCCTGAAGGCGCCAAGGTCTTTATCGTTTCGCCAAAAGACGGCGCCACCGTCGACAAGACCTTCACTGTCAAATTCGGCATGGAGGGCCTGAAACTGGCCCCGGCCACTGACCAGGCCCCAGGCACCGGCCACCATCACCTGCTGGTCGACCAGAAAGAACTGCCCGACGCCAGCGTGCCGATCCCGGCCACCGACACCGTGATCCACTACGGCAAGGCCCAGACCGAAACCGAACTGACCCTCACCCCAGGCAAGCACACTTTGCAATTGGTGGCTGGCGACAAGCTACACATGCAGTTCAACCCCACTGTGGCCTCGAAAGTGATCACGGTTAACGTCAAGTAAGCTTTGTTCAGATGCAAAAAAGGGAGCTCTCAGGAGCTCCCTTTTTCGTGGTGCAGGTGAAACTTTAGAACAGCACGCGGCTACGGATTGTGCCGTTGATGTGCTGCAGCTTCTCTTGCGCCAGGTCCGAGTACTCGGCGTCGACGTCGATCACCACGTAGCCGACCTTCTCGTTGGTCTGCAGGAACTGACCGGAGATGTTGATGCCGTTTTCCGCGAAGACCTTGTTGATCTCGCTCATAACACCCGGGATGTTTTCGTGGATGTGCAGCAGGCGGTGCTTGCCAGGGTGAGCCGGCAGCGCCACTTCCGGGAAGTTGACCGACGACACCGAGGTACCGTTGTCGCTGTACTTGACCAGCTTCTCGGCCACTTCCAGACCAATGTTGGCCTGGGCTTCAGCGGTGGAACCGCCGATGTGCGGGGTCAGGATCACGTTGTCCAGGCCACGCAGCGGGCTTTCGAAGATGTCGTCGTTGGAGCGAGGCTCTACCGGGAACACGTCGATGGCGGCGCCGATCAGGTGCTTGTCCTTGATCGCGTCGGCCAGGGCGTCCAGCTCGACCACGGTGCCGCGCGCGGCGTTGATCAGGATGCCGCCTTTCTTGATGGAGCGGATTTCCTTCTCGCCGATCATCCACTGGGTCTCAGCGGTTTCCGGAACGTGCAGGGTCACGATGTCGGACATGCCCAGCAGCTCGGTCAGGCTGGCCACTTGAGTGGCGTTGCCCAGCGGCAGCTTGGTCAGGGTGTCGTAGAAGAACACCTGCATGCCCAAGCCTTCGGCCAGGACCGACAACTGGGTGCCGATCGAGCCGTAACCGACGATACCCAGCTTCTTGCCCCGGATTTCGAAGGAGTTGGCCGCGCTCTTGATCCAGCCGCCACGGTGGCAGGACGCGTTTTTCTCAGGGATGCCGCGCAACAGCAGGATCGCCTCGGCCAGCACCAGCTCCGCCACGGAACGGGTGTTGGAGTACGGTGCGTTGAACACCGCGATGCCACGCTCGCGCGCTGCGTTGAGGTCGACTTGGTTGGTGCCGATGCAGAAACAGCCGACAGCCACCAGTTTCTTGGCGTGGTCGAAGATCTCTTCGGTCAGCTGAGTGCGGGAGCGAATGCCGATAAAGTGCGCGTCGGCGATCTTTTCCTTTAGCTGGGCTTCCGGCAGAGAACTGGTGATGTACTCAATGCTGGTGTACCCGGCGGCTTTCAGAACGTCGACAGCCGATGGGTGGACGCCTTCCAGAAGAAGGAACTTGATCTTGCTCTTATCGAGAGAAGTCTTGCTCATCTGCGTAAACCTGTATCCCGGAGAAAATTGGCAGGGAATCGGATCACGTAAGCTGACCCGGACGGCAGGAAAGCCGTCACCGCAGAAACGCCTTTGGGCTCTATCCTGCGGGGGCGGTATGCTAGCATACGTGCCCCGCTAAACACTCATTCCTGCGACGTGAAGCGTTCTCAGGGTGACCATGAATTGTTCGAGAGTTCTGTCGATGACCCATCCTGCCCTGATTGATGAGCTAAAGACCCTGGTTGAGCCTGGCAAAGTGCTGACCGACGCAGACTCCCTGGAGGCTTACGGCAAGGATTGGACCAAACACTTCGCGCCAGCACCCACTGCTATCGTCTTCCCCAAGACCATCGAGCAGGTGCAGGCCGTGGTCCGCTGGGCCAACGCCCACAAGGTGGCACTGGTGCCGTCGGGTGGCCGTACCGGTCTGTCGGCGGCGGCGGTGGCAGCCAATGGCGAGGTGGTGGTGTCGTTCGACTACATGAACCAGATCCTCGACCTGAACCTCACCGACCGCACCGCCGTATGCCAGCCGGGTGTGGTCACCAAGCAACTGCAGAACGCCGCCGAAGAACAGGGCCTGTACTACCCGGTGGACTTCGCATCGTCCGGTTCCAGCCAGATTGGCGGCAACATCGGCACCAATGCCGGCGGGATCAAGGTCATTCGCTACGGCATGACCCGCAATTGGGTGGCGGGCATGAAGGTGGTCACCGGCAAGGGCGATGTGCTGGAACTGAACCGCGACCTGATCAAGAACGCCACCGGCTACGACATGCGTCAGCTGTTCATCGGCGCCGAGGGCACCCTGGGTTTCGTGGTGGAAGCCACCATGCGCCTGGACCGTGCGCCGAAAAACCTCACCGCCATGGTGCTGGGCACCACTGATTTCGACTCGATCATGCCGGTGCTGCACGCATTCCAGAGCAAGCTGGACCTGACCGCTTTCGAGTTTTTTTCCGACAAGGCCCTGGCCAAGGTCCTCGGCCGTGGCGATGTACCTGCGCCGTTCGAAACCGAATGCCCGTTCTACGCGCTGCTGGAATTCGAAGCCACCACCGAAGAAGTTGCCAACCATGCGCTGGAAACTTTCGAGCATTGCGTGGAGCAGGGCTGGGTGCTGGACGGCGTGATGAGCCAGAGCGAAACCCAGCTGCACAACCTGTGGAAGCTGCGTGAGTACATCTCCGAGACCATTTCCCACTGGACGCCGTACAAGAACGACATTTCGGTGACGGTGTCGAAAGTGCCGGCATTCCTGAGTGAAATCGATGCGATCGTCGGCGAACACTACCCGGACTTCGAAATCGTCTGGTTCGGCCACATCGGCGACGGCAACCTGCACCTGAACATCCTCAAGCCGGAAAACCTGAGCAAGGACGAGTTCTTCGCCAAGTGCGCCACCGTGAACAAGTGGGTGTTCGAAACCGTCGAGAAGTACAACGGTTCGATCTCTGCCGAACACGGCGTTGGCATGACCAAGCGCGATTACCTGACCTACAGCCGCTCGCCCGCTGAAATCGAATACATGAAGGCCGTCAAAGCCGTGTTCGACCCCAACGGGATCATGAACCCCGGCAAGATCTTCGCTGTTTAACCGCCCTTCAGGAGTCGTTCCATGAGCTATCAGCACAAATATGTCGACGGCACCAACATCCACTTTCCGGTGGGCAAAGTGGTGTGCATCGGGCGTAACTACGCCGAACACGCCAAGGAGCTGGATAACCCGGTGCCGACCGAGCCGCTGCTGTTCATCAAGCCGGGCAGTTGCGTGGTGCCGCTGGAAGGTGGCTTCAGCATTCCCACCGAGCGCGGTTCGGTGCACTACGAAGCGGAAATTGCCGTGTTGATCGGCAAGCCCCTGTCGACCAAGCCCAGCCGTGAAGAAGTGCTGGACGCCATCTCCGGTTTCGCCCCGGCGCTGGACCTGACCCTGCGCGACAAGCAGGCCGAGTTGAAAGCCAAGGGCCTGCCGTGGGAAATCGCCAAGTCCTTCGATGGTGCTGCGGTGATTGCCCCCTTCGTGGTGGGCAGCACGTTCCCGGACGTGACCGATATCGGTATTCGCCTGACCATCAATGGCGAAGTGCGCCAGGACGGCAACAGCTCGCAGATGCTCAACCCGATCATCCCGATGATCCAGCACATGGCGGGCTGCTTCTCCTTGCAAGCCGGTGATGTGATTCTCACTGGCACCCCTGCTGGCGTGGGTCCGCTGAATGTGGGCGATGAGCTGGTGCTGGAGTTGTCGGATGTGAACCGCTTCGAAAGCAGCGTGCGCTAAAGCCTGCACATCACTTCAATGTGTGGCTTGTGTGGGAGCTGGCTTGCCTGCGATAGCGTCGCCTCGGTGTGACTGATA